>JBBFLK010000005.1 GCA_037479115.1 Anaerohalosphaeraceae bacterium
TGACCAAAGAAGAATATGCATTGCGGGGGTACGATCTACCATGGCTTCCCTAAAATGTTTTTTTAATATTTTTAAGAAATGCCCCCCACTAAAAACCGGCTTTAGGAAATATCCAAATTAACTTTTTAAGGACAACAAATCTGTCCTAAATTAACAACTTCAAAAACTAATTTGGATACAAAAATGTCTTTTTCCACTGACAAGCCAGGCCGGCCAAATCCGGAAGGGTGTATATGTCCAGCCAGAAGGAGGCAAACGCCGCCAAGTCATACAAATCCACCACACAATCCGGCACCCCCGCCGGACCCGTCAAATCATATTCCCCCGTATGACTCAACAGACAAACCCCCAGCCCCGTCATCGCATAATAAACCTGCGCAACCTCCTCTATACTCAACGCATAATTATAAATCCGCACATCATCCAGATGCCCTTCAAATACCTCCCCACCCTCTATCCCCACGCCCAGCGTCAGCTGAGCCGTCGTATCCATCGGCAAACCATACGCCCCTTCCGTCCGGAATACCCCATCCACATACACCCGGGCCGAGGTGCCCGTATAAACCACACAAATATGCCGCCAGCGATTCTCCAAAGGAAGTCCGCCCTCTACTGACAGCAGCGTCCCTTCCGGCCAGGTCTCCATCTGAACATCCAGACCCGATGCTCCGCCCGACGGCCGTTTGGCCCATAGACTGAGTGTCATCGCACCCGTCCCGCCCGTCAGGTCCAGCGGCTCCGTCACCGCCCAGCCCGAATCCGCTCCGATTTCGACCGCGCCCTGCGGCTGCCCGTCCGCCCCTTCCGCAAACACCGGAACCCCAAAAGCCGATGCCGGACGTCCGGATACAGCGTCCACATACACCCCGCCCACATAGTCCGAGGCGTCCAGCGTCCAGTGCGCCAGCAGCCCCTCCACGGTCAGACGGGCCGTCTGGGTATTCTGGAAAAAGCCGGATTCATTGCCCACTCGACAGTAGTACAAACCTGCATCGGAAACGGCAACACTATGCAGGGTCAATCGTGAGGTATATGTTTGCCCGTTTGCGAACAGCTCAACAGTCGTATTCGGCAAGGCGGCCTCTACAGGTTCATCCCCCTGAAGGCCTTTTTGAAACCATTGAACGACCGGGGCGGTTTCACTTGTAAAAGTTGTCTCAAAAACAGCCGGCTGTGCTTCCCGAACCTGTACGGGGCTCGGATGAATCAAAACAACAGGAAGGCCGGTATTCAGATACGGAAGCGTCAGGTTCGTTCCGGCCGAAACATAAATATCATCCACACGAACCGGGCCGTAGCCGGTGCCTCGGCCGTACACCTTAAACGACTGAAGCGGACCAGAGGTGCTGTTTCGAAAGACAAAATCATCGGCACGCCGGTCTGCAGCGGTTGCTGCATTCTGACCGGTCGTCACATACACATCATAGGTATTGTTCAGATTGTTGATGACCAGCCAGATGTTGTACCAAATCCCCGCCGAAAAGGGATTCAGAATCGCTGTATTGACAGTGCCGTTGCGGGCGCGAAGTTCTCCGCCGACTACCACCACATAACACTCAAAATCATTCCAATCTCCTGTCGGAGCCGCCAGGCGGCTTAAGCCTACCGAGCAGTCCGGCTCCGTGCCGGCCGGTTTATACAAACGGAAAAAAAGCGTCGTTTCCGTATCGGCGGCGGGAACGGCCAATTGCCCCAGCGTGCGGTAACTGCCGTAGCTTTCCATATACCGATTGCCGCTGCTTTCCTGTCCCACAACGGGGCTGCCGCCCGTCACGACCCAGGGAGAAGGCAGAGCTCCCGTTGGATAGCTTTCAAAATTATCGAACAAGAAGGCACCGCCGGCCGGCCATCCGATAAACAGGAAAAGAATCAGCAAGCATTTTGTTCGTCTCATTCTTAACAACCTTTAATCGCAGGTTGGGTACAATGTACAAACAAGCCACTGAGAGGCCAATCCGGCCAAGTCCGGAAGGGTGTATATGTCCAGCCAGAAGGAGGCAAACGCCGCCAAGTCATACAAATCCACCACACAATCCGGCACCCCCGCCGGACCCGTCAAATCATATTCCCCCGTATGACTCAACAGACAAACCCCCAGCCCCGTCATCGCATAATAAACCTGCGCAACCTCCTCTATACTCAACGCATAATTATAAATCCGCACATCATCCAGATGCCCTTCAAATACCTCCCCACCCTCTATCCCCACGCCCAGCGTCAGCTGAGCCGTCGTATCCATCGGCAAACCATACGCCCCTTCCGTCCGGAATACCCCATCCACATACACCCGGGCCGAGGTGCCCGTATAAACCACACAAATATGCCGCCAGCGATTCTCCAAAGGAAGTCCGCCCTCTACTGACAGCAGCGTCCCTTCCGGCCAGGTCTCCATCTGAACATCCAGACCCGATGCTCCGCCCGACGGCCGTTTGGCCCATAGACTGAGTGTCATCGCACCCGTCCCGCCCGTCAGGTCCAGCGGCTCCGTCACCGCCCAGCCCGAATCCGCTCCGATTTCGACCGCGCCCTGCGGCTGCCCGTCCGCCCCTTCCGCAAACACCGGAACCCCAAAAGCCGATGCCGGACGTCCGGATACAGCGTCCACATACACCCCGCCCACATAGTCCGAGGCGTCCAGCGTCCAGTGCGCCAGCAGCCCCTCCACGGTCAGACGGGCCGGAGAGCTGGAACGCTGGACATTGCTTGCATTCGAAAGGCGGCAATAATAAAAACCGGCATCCGAAATCCGGGTCTCCGTAAAGACCAACCGAGCCGAATACTGCTGCGTCTGACTGTTGTAAAGGACTTCGGAAAGAATGCGTCCGCCGGCCGTATCCACCGGAATCTCTCCGGACGGGTCCGTTTTGTACCAGACAGCCGTCGGTTCAGTTTGGCTTTCAAAAACCGCCTCCAGCCCCGCATTGTTCGGCGCCCGCACCTGTATATCCGCGGGCTGGCTGATAAAAACCGGCGGCGGAGTTCCCGGCATAAAAAGCATATCCTGCGGGCTGCGGGCGATGGAGCTGATGCGGACTTCATCGACCAACCCTTCGAAGTTTTCCCCGGAAAAATCCCGCCCCTCGTTGCCGACGGCAAAATCAATCTGCGCCGTCGGGGACAGGTCCGCCGACATCTGAAAAGAAGCCAGCAGGTTTGCCTCCGAAGCGCCGGAATCCAGCCGGGTCCAGTAAAATTTCAGGTTGCCGGCCGTGCCTTCCTGACCATTGTAGGTCACCGCGGCGTGAAACCATTGTCCCGGGGCCCAGGCATGTTCCCCGGTGGTCGGCAAAGCCGCGGTAAAATTCTCCTGCGTGCCGGTCAGTTTGATAAACTCCAGCTGCCCGCTGAGATTGACCCGAAACTGCCAGCCCCTGGCCGGCTGTCCGCTGTCATCCTCTCCGGAAATAATCTGCATGTGGTTGGGAATCGCCCCGACGGGCCGAACGATTGCTTCGAAGGTAAAAGCCCCGTCCGGGCCGACAAAATTGCTGATTGCCACTTCATCCGCATAAGCAATCGGCTGATTGGCGGAGGTATTTGAAGACCCCTCATACGTATTCAGAGCCGTCCCGAATCCTTCATATGACGGTTCCATAACCGTCGCTCCGTAAGCCAGTGTTAAATGAATGGGATTGTTCGAAACGGCATCATTGGCATTCCCGTCAAAATGATACAGATGCAGCGTATAGACATCCGGTGTATAAGGCCCTCGAACGGCCGCTGTACAGGGTAGGGTCAATGTCAGCCCGATTGTCAGAATATTCATCAGAATATGCTTCACAGAATTTCCCCCACAGAATCAATCAGCTGCTTAATTGTTAAGCTGAAAATCCAGAACCCGCAGTTTGGTCGCCGCTCCGATTGAGGCGGGCGATTCCTGCATCATCACAGACAGAACCCCCTGTTCAAAACGGGTCTTATCGCCGAGGGCTTCATTGAGAAAATAGCCGGGCTCGACATGGATGATCTGCCAATCCGTCCACTGACTGGCCGCCGTAGCCGCCTGAATCGTCAGGTCGCCGTCAATGAAGTATATGCCGGTATCCGTCGGGTTGACCGTCCGCCGGGACTGATAAATCACAAACGCATCGCCGTTGGAGCGAATAAACAGCTTGGGGCGGCTGCCGACCTGTCCGGGCAGCTCATTGCGATGCCAGATGCCCTGGGAATCCCGCCAATAGTGGTAATAACGTCGAGCCCCCTGCGGCCCCCAGGTACTCCAGGTATATCCCTGATAGGTTTCCGGCGTGCAGTGAAACATCACCGTGTGAATCCGGCCCTGCGGGTCAACGGCCTGGGCCTGCTGGTTCATCATTCCATAATAGCGGTCCAGTGTGACGACCCGAATTCCCGGCGAATCCAGCAGGATTAACTGCTGGGTAGCGGAATTGCCGGTGGAGCGTCCGACGATTTGGAGTCCCTCATTGACCCAGGTCAGGCCAAGCAGGGTCTGAATCGGCTGCGGCCCCGTGCCGATTCGAAGCCCTCGGGCCGGTTCATTGTTATACCAGGTGAACCCCCCGTCCCTGCTGCAGGTGTACAGAATATCGTGATTGGCCCCGCCGGCCGTCTCCCGCCAGGTCCACGTCAGATGCAGCGTGCCGTCCGGTCCATAGCCAATCGGACCGTTCAGGTAAGGATTGCGAACCGTGCTGCTGCCGAGAGAATCCGTATAGGTGCCGGTCCGTCCGATGACCGTTCGAGTATTTGTCCACTGCCCGGTCGCCGCATTGTAATCCACAATTGCCCAGTCCCCGTTGCCGGAGCTGCCGATGCGGTATCCGAACTGCAGGTTGCCGTCCGGCGTCGGCCAGAACCGAGGATACGTCACTGTAGAGTAGGATTGGCCGGACTCGAGCGTGTTTCGAACCGGTCCAAACAGCGACGCACTCCAGGTCACGGAAGCCGGGTTTGTCGCGACACCGGCTTGAGACACGCGATACCGCAGAGCCGAACTGTGATGGTCGAAGGAAAGGTGAATCGTGCCGTCGTTGGGACAGATGCCCATCGAGATGGTATTGTGGGCATTCCAGGTTGTGCTGAGCGTATAATCCGTCAGCGTCAGGACCTGCCAGGGACCGTTGGGCAGCTGGCGGCGTCCCACACAAACATATCGAGAGCTGTTGTAGTACGTGATGTACTGCCAGCCGTTGAAGGTCATCAGGGCTTCCTGCTGAAAGGAAAGGCCGTTGATGGCCTGGCCGTAGGTGGCCGGGCTGCTGAGCGTCATTGCATTGGATGCGACGGTTGTGTCGCCGATTTTGGTGACACTCGGGAACGCCATACACAGCGAGGCTAACCCCCCAAAAAGAGTCCCCCAGAGCATTACATTTTTGGTACTTGTGATTGTTCGACGGTACATCAATTCACCCCCAGTTTATCGTTCTGTGTGATCGAAAGTCCGCGTTTTTTCACTTATTGGGCAGCCGCGGCAGCGGACTGGGCACACGATAGCCCCGGCTCCAGGACAGTGTCCACAAGACCTCCAGCTTCACCGTATCGGCGTGCAGGTCCCGGAAAATCAGATTGATTTGTTTGCTGTGCCGGTCGATGCAGAACCGCCGCATATTCTCACTGTTGGCAGGCAGCTGGGCGGCGGTGGAACCCTGCAGCGTATCCGGCGGCAGGTCGCTGCCGCGCGGCCAGCCGATGGTCCAGACACAGTCGGCAAACAGCGGAACCGTCGGCGAGATGTCCATCCAGCTTTTAAAGAAGTACGGCGCATACAGCGGATCATTTTCGTAATAATAATCCAGCCCGGCCCATCCGTTGATGCCGTAGCTGCCGATGGTGGAAACCCCCGTCGTGCGTGCCCATGACCAGGGCATCGTCGCCGTGCCGTACTGACCGGACGGATTGGCATACGGACCGGTCGGGTCCGCCTGATACTTATTATACGGAGCGGACGGGCACAGGAGCATATCAATCTTTTTGCCCTCCTGATACTGCTCGGCATAATAGACATTATCCGAATAGGGGGCCAGCTTGCCCATCCAGTAATCGTTGGTTTCCGAAGCATCTTTCCGAATAACAAAACGCTTGTAGTTGTGCTGCATGGCGTACAGTTCCATCGCCTTGCCGATTTGAGACAAATTGTTCCTGCAGACAATTTTTCGGCCCTGTTCCCGGGCCATCTTGAGTGCCGGCATAACAATCGATAATAACAAACCGATAATGGCAATCACAACCAGCAGCTCAATAAGAGTAAATCCGCTCTTTCTCTTAATCGTCTTGTCTGCCACAATGCGCTCCTGAAAAGCCTGAACCCCTGATTCTCTGGATTCCCGCCTTCGCGGGAATGACAATCTCACGAAAAGACTGTTTCACACGAATTACGATTTCGCGGAAATGATCCTTAGGATACTGAACTAAACGGTTTTGGCTTTCTCACAAAGGGCTGCGGACCGGGCCGTTCCCGGCCCGCAGCTGAAATTCTCTCTCTTCTTATCTCTTTCCGACAGTCTTACGAACGCTTGCGAGCCGCCAGCAGGGCGCCCAGTCCCAGCAGAGCCATCGTCGCCGGCTCCGGAACAACAACCCGCAGATTGTCCAGACTGCCGACCACACCGACTCCCCGAATATCGGCATAGAAACCTACCACCGTGCCGGCATTCGCATAAGCAGGCGTACGGGTTACCAGAACATTCCGATTTCCCTGATAGTACCAGCCCGCCTCATACTTATTTTCTTCTACACGGGCGATAAACAGGGTATCAATCGGAATATTGTTGGTCCAGTTCCCGGCCAGCGTATATTCCGTCGTCCCGTCAAAGCCGCGGGAGAACAGTTGGCCTGTGTTGCGGCGATACATGGCAATATAATCCTTGCGAACACCGGTCTGCGGCACTGTACCGCCGACATAAAGGCCGATATCCTGTGTCCCCGTTGCACCAACCACCACATCAACCTGGAGTTCATGCCCGACACCAAGGGTCAGACCGTTGCGAATGAAGGCAATCTGTTCAATCCCGTCATAGGTCGTTGTTTGAATCTGAAGCGTTCCATTCACAATCTGCCAGCTGCTGACGTTGGAAGCGCCGCCGTTGGCATCCAGGATTACCGTACTGGTATAAGCGCTTAAATCGCCGCTGAAGTCGTCAATCAGAATGGTCGTGGCCTGAGCCGCAAGGCCGAGCAGGCCGATGAGAGCAAAAACCAATGCTTTTTTCATCTTTCACATCCTCCACAAATTGGGTTCACTGAAACTTGTTCCACACTCCAAAGACATCCAACACTTCACACACACACTTCACACACAACACACTTCACACTTTTTTTGCGGTAAGCAGGGCCTCCCTCCGCAGGAGACCCTGCCGGGAAAACTCGATTGTTTACTGAAGACCGCTGGCCAGCCACTTCTGAACAAAGACCGCCAGGTCCGCCAGGTCAATGCGGCAGTACGAGGAGGCCGAATTGTCAAAGTTGAACTGGCTGCCGTCGAAATTGGGGTTCACACAGGCCGGCTTTCCGGTTACCTGTGTATAGGCGGCGGCAATCTCCTCCGGTGTCCAGGCGTAGTTGTACACCCGCAGGTCATCTATCAGACCGCCGTAGAAATTCGTCAGCACGTTCCGGTCGGCCATCGTGCGGGTCGCCCCCAACAGAACTCCCCGCTGCCAGGCCGCATACAGAGCCGGCGTGCCGAGGATGGTATCCTCCGCCACAATTCCGCCGTCGACATAAACCCGGCCGATTGTTCCGGCTTTCCAGACCACGGTAATCATATGCCACTGATTGTCCGTGAGCATATCAAATCCGGTCATCGTCGGACGACCCTGCACCGTGACAATTTCTTCCGCTTCGCCGCGAACATTGATGCGGGCATCCGCCGTCGTGCCGCTGGGCTCCAGAGTCATCGCAAATCCGGTGGTAATGCCGTCATTGTAGTTGGTCAAAAGTCCGCCGGCTTTGGAGGCCTTCACCCAGCAGGTGATGGTGCCTTCATCCAGCCCTCCGCCGATGCCGCCGGCCAATGGCCCGGCCTTCGGATAGGCCGATGTGCCGAAATCCACATATTGGCTGACGCCGTTCAGCTGGAGGGCATAGCCTCCCTGAATGCGGTCGGTCGTAAAGACCGGAACGGCCTGGCTCGGATCCGGCAGCGACAGGTCAAATGCCTGACCGTGGTTGCCTTCGCCGCTGGAGTCATTGAGGTTGTTTTCAAAGCCGTACGCCGCCACCAGCCGTCCGACCGTCAGGGAAACCACATTTGAATAAACATCGGGCTTCGGACCGCCGCCGCTTTGAGTCGCCTCGTTCCAGATGCGGCAGTAATAATGCCCCTGATTGGATACGGAAGCATTCAGAATCGACAGGGTCGGGGAATTGCCGCCGACCGGCGTATCCGAAGCGTCAATCTGGGCATCCGCCGAATAGTACCACTGATAGCTCACAGGCGATACGCTGAACACGGAAACACTGAAGGCCGGAGACAGCGACTGGCCCAGACGCACCGAGGTCGAAACCGGCTGCGTCTGGATAATCGGCTCCATGCTGATGGTCTCAAAAGTCCACGTCGGACCGACGATATTGTTCGGGTCGCCCGGCGGATACACGCCTCCCTGTCCGTTGTCCAGCCCATGTTCAATCTTCCAGACGTATTTGCCGCTGGCCTTCAGAGGCGGCGTGGGCATATAGGAAGCTGTCAGGCTGCCGCCGACCTGCTCGACCGCCGCCGTGTAATACAGATTCGGGTCTGTGGATGTGTTCTGATTCTTAGACAGATACACATAATGCTTGCGAATCAGCGGGTTGACCTGGGACATGTTGTTCGGGTTGACACCCACATTCCACGAAAGCACCAGGTCCACATCCCCGGAGGTGCCGATGGGAATCCCAACCTGGGCTGCATTATGGGCCGGATTGGGATTGTGCGGAGAAAATTCCGCCCGTACAATCCGCAGATTGTCCACGCTGCCGACCACACCGGTGCTGCGAACATCGGCATAGATGCCCACGACCGTCGCGGCATTCGGCGTTGCGGGCGTCCGGGTCACCAGGATATTGCGAACTCCGCCGGAATACCAGCCGACTTCAAAGGTATTGACGGCGACGCGGGCGATAAAGAGCTGGTCAATCGCCGGGGAAGCACCGCCCACCAGATTGTACTCCGTTGTCCCGTCAAAACCGCGGGAAAACAGCTGGCCGTTGTTGCGGCGGTACACGGCAATATAATCCCGGCGGACAAACCGCTGCGGAGTGGTACCGCCTACATACAGGCCGATATCCTGCGTGCCTGTATATTCGGGAATAACATCGACCTGAAGTTCATCACCGATTTCCAGAGCCAGACCGCTGCGGATAAACGCATGCTGCTCAATGCCGTCATAGGTGGTCGTCTGAATCTGAAGCCGTCCGTTGACAATCTGCCAGCTGCTGACGTTGGAAGCTCCGCCGTTGTTGTCCAGAATCACCGTATGCGTCCAGGCCCCCAAGCCGCCGCTGAAGTCATCAATCAAACGGGAAGGGACATACGCGGATGCCGCAGCAGCCCACAATCCTGCCAGCAAAATTCCAATACTTCGCTTCATCATACATCCTCCATACAAACAAGGTTATAATTCTTTTGCTCTATTCCTGCAGTTCAAGATACGGTTCGGCAAACAGTGTCCAGTCGCCGTTATTGGTTTTGTCGCGGCCCTGCGTCGTCGCCAGCGTCAGGAACTGGTCTTCGGGCCCGATGTCCACGGCAATCGAACAGGCCGGCTCGCCGGGTGTCATATTCTCCTGCGCAAAGCGCACCCTGCCGTCCACCAGCACATAAAAGGAGGCGGTCGGCTCCGGCGGAAAATGCGGGTACTGCTTCATAATCTCCCAGTAATCGCGATAGGTCTCCGACAATCCGCACAGGGCTGTAAACCGCCGGATATCCATCTTTGTATAGCTGCGAATCGCCTGAAGATTAAACGTCACCCCCTGATTGCTGCTCAGATAGATGGCCGGCCTGTCCGGTGTGCCGTATTCTCTGCCGTTCAGCCGCAGCTGATGACGGGGCACTTTGACCGTCAGGGCAATCTGATGCCAGGCTCCGTTGAGCACACCCAGCCAGTAGCGGCCGTTGGTCGGTTCAAAGTCAAACGTCAGCCCGTTGGAGTTGATCTGCGAGCGGCCGTTCGGAATAAAAACGCCGTCCACAAAAAGACTGGAGCGGACCGGCACATACTGTTTGGGTCCCTCCGCCGATGTAAACGTCTCCAGCAAATCAATCTTGCCCTGATAATCGATGCCGGCATTCAACCGGCCGGTTCCAAACCCGTTGCCGCCGCCGACAATATCCGCCAGATTGACGCGCTGCCCTCTCCAGACAAACTGCGTCTGGGGCTGAAGCCGGCGGACAAATCCCTCTTTCCTGAAGGCAACATCCTGCACTGTTCCGGCGGTATTGACGGCTTTGGCGGAGCCCTCCCGAACCTCCACCTGTGTCTTGGTTGTCCCGGCGGTGCCGGAAATCAGCATCGTTTTGCCGGACATCACATGCACTTCCATCCCGTCTGAATCGGTTTTGACTCCGAATTCCGTCCCCAAATCGATAATTTTGGAAAATGGCGTACTGACCGTAAATCCAATCGCTGTCTTGGGGACGGAGGCAAACAGCCGGCCGTGACGGAGCTCAATCTGGTCATCCGTCAGAACCGTAAATTGAGCCGGGCCTTCCAGCACCACCCGGCTGCCGTTGTCAAACCGAATGACGGCAATGCCCTCCCGCAGCCACACAGGGTCCATCTGGGTGTTCAGCCGCATTCCCTCCCGGATGCCCCGTTCCGGCGAATCCCAGCGGGCGTTCATCGTCTCTATGATTGTGGCGACCTCTCTGCCTCTTCCGGCCGGGGACAAAAACGCATAAGCAATCAAAAACACCAGCGCCGCCGCGGACAGCAGCAAAGCGTACAGGGAAAACTTGCTGACCGCCGTCGGCGCAGAGGATGCCGGCCTTCGTTCCGGTTCCGGCAAAACGGGGGCCGGTCTTGCCACCTCCACCGCCTCGGCCTGCTGCTCGAAGGCCGACAGAGCCAGCCACAGCGACGTTTCCAGAACCGGCGAAACTGTCTGCTCCGGCAAATCCACAATCGCAATATCGCCCGGCTGCGTCAGGGCGGAATACTGCATCATATATTCGACATAGTACTCCCGTGCCTCCGGGTCTTCCCGAAGCCATCGGGCCAGACGCTCTTTCTGCTCCGGAGTACTGACCCCTTCGAGCATCAGCACAATCAGTTCACTGAGCTGATATTCCGCAGCAATATCTTTCTTCATCGGAAACCCCACTGATGAATCGTCTGGTTGACGCAGCGGTGGAGCACAGTATGAATGCGGGCCAGCGCTTTATAAAGTCCCTGCACCGGCCGTTCAATCCGTTCGGCCAGCTCGGTAATCTTCAGCCCCTGCTCATAGCGAATCTCAATCAGCTTTTTGTCCCGCTTGTCCAGTTTCTTCAGGCACTCCTGCAGGGCGCTGATGCGAACCTTCATCTCGTCCATTTTCTGATGATAACAGTCCGAAATCTGCGTCAGGAGTGATTCATCAAACAGTTCTTCATCCCGGCTTTTGGATTTGAAATAATTCAGAATCTTAAACCGGGCGATTTTAATCCCCCAGGCCCCGAAGTTGGTGCCGCGTTCGAACTCATCAAACCGTTCCCACATCAGGGTCATCGTTTCCTGCATAATATCGTCTGCATCAGGACAGTTGCGGACCATCGAAAGAATATAGGCATAAATCACCTTCTGGCTGTTCATCAGCAGCTTGAAAAATTCATCACTTCGAGATTGTTCTCGCCTTTCGAGGTCCATAAAGTCCCTTCAGAATGGTCAGACCCCACCGATTCCCTAAATTATTTCTTCATTTTAAAAAACTGGAGGGTCGAATTTGAAAAAAACTCGCTAGATAGGCTGTCCAAGGTCCGATAAACGCAAAAAGGGCTATAAAAATGGGTCTATTGACCTAAAAAACAAGGTTAGTCCGGAAAAGTACCGAGCCGGAATGAAACTTTTTTTGAACAGCTGCTAAAGAAAAACCCTGAAAAATTACAAACAGAAAGGATTAGCTGGGTCGCTGCAGTCCAACCATTGACGCACAAAGAGAGCTAAATCGTCCAGATTAATTACTCCATCTAACGTCAGGTCGGCCGGACGGGTCGGCTGCGGGATAACCTGATACGGTTGTCCTTGTGCCAGGAAAAGCAGTTGTGCCTCCGTGAGGGCTGTATCATAAATTCGGACTTCGTCGATATTGCCTATCCAGTTTCGTGTGGAGGTTGCATTCACGCGGCTGCCTATATAAACCGGGTCGCTGGAGGTATTCACCGGCCCTGCCGAAGATTCGGCTTCCAGCCGGCCGTCAATATACAATTGAATCCGGCTGCCGGTATAGACCCCCGCAATATGATGCCATTGCCCGTCCAGAACCGGCGTCGTTCCGTTGGCCTGATACTCTCCGCCGCCGGCCTGATTGAAATGAAATGAAACGGAATTGGTTTCATTATTGCGAATCAGCCGCCAGGCATTGACTCCCTTGGTCACCACAGAGGCCCATGGGTCGGTCATTCCGCTGCTTTTGACCCAGGCACAGACCGTCGCCCCCGCTGACAAATGAAGTCCCGCACTGTTCTGGCAATTCAAATAGCTGGTTCCGGCGGCCCCATTAAAATACACCGACTGCCCCGCCCGTCCGGCGTCAAAAACCGGGCTGCCTCCTGAAACGGCATTGTACCCGTTTCCTGTCACATCCTGAAATGTTCCTTCCATCGGCCAGTAAGCAATCAGCCCGCTGGTCCCCGGGTCCGTCGGCTGGATGGTCTGGCGGTAATCCTCCATCCATTGACGAGCCATTTCCTGCAAATCATACAAATCCACTCGGCAGTCAGGCTGCCCCTGCGGACCGTCAAAATCGCAAGAATAGCCGCAGTTGACGGAGCGCCAAAAGGCACAATCGGGCGACAGGTTTGTATAGAACTTGACTTCATAAAAACTCGTCCAGGTCGGATACGGGCCGGTGTTGCCGTATCCGTTGATTCGGATATAGCGGGCTGTCGTGTCCGGAATATCAAACTCCTCCAGGCCGCGCGTGGTTCCGCTGCTCTGAGCCGATGAAATCAGCGGAATCCATGTGCTCTGGTCATCCGAGGCCTCCACGCCGAACGTATAGCGCCGCTGCTCGCCCAGATAAAAAGCAATGGCAATCTTCTCAACGCTCTGCGGCGAGCCGAAATCAAACAGAATCCAGGGATAATTATTGCCCGCCCAACGGGTAGTCAGATTGCCGTCCACAGCATTCTGCGGCGGATTGGCCGTTTCATAATGGCTGGCCGAAACCGCCGCCACTGCCAGTGTATTGTCAATCTCAAACCGCCAAATGCAGGAATCTTCATATTCCTGACCGCCGGAGACCCCCACCGCCCGGATTTCATTCTCCCCGACTTTCAGATGAATCGTTTCCTCCCACAGGAAAATATGGTCGCTGCTCGTGCGGGAGCCGTACGAGCGGCCGTTGACGAACAGCTCCACCGACTCACAGTTGGAATAGACCTTGACATATTTCGGGCAGGTGGTGCGAGGCGTAAAGCGTCTTCCGGTGATATAGACCATCGGCTCCGTCGTCCAGTTGGCCTTGTACCAGTAAAAGGCATCCTTCTTCAGCGTCCGGTCGCGGGTCACCATCCCTTTGTCATTCAGGCCGGGCTGGCCGCCTTCATTGCGGCTGTCCACGGCAAAATCAAACCCGTTCCAAATGGTCTTGCACCACAGAAACGGCCGTTCTTTCATCGCCTTCCAATAGATTTCGTGAAACGTGCATTGATACTCCTCCGGATGCCACGGACCGCCGGGAGAAGGCCAGGCGGCGTATTCCTCATGCTGATAGGGATTGGCGCCGGCCCCATATTCCATAATCCCGATTTTGTCGCCTGAGCGGCTGGAATGGATGCTGTCCGCCCAAACAGCAATATAAGAAGCAGGCGTGCCGCCGTACCAGCCGAAATACCGGTTGTAGCCCAGTGTATCCGCGATATACGACCAGGCCGCCGTATCCGATGTGTTGTTGTGAGCCACGGAGGTCAGGCGGGTCGGGTCTTCCGCTCTGGCCAGATTGTGCAGCTGCTGGATAATACTCTCTGAACCGCTGGTTGTCAGTTCGTTATAAAGCAGCCAGAAACACACCGATGGATGATTGTAGTTCTGACGAATCAGCTCCCGCAGCTGGTCTTTACAATTTTCAATAAATGCCGTTGTAAAAACCACGCTGTCCACAATCGGAATTTCCGTTGAAAGAATGATTCCGAACTCATCGGCCAGCTCATAGACCTTTTTGGCGTGCTGGTAGTGGCTGAGCCGAATCCAGCTGCATCCCATCTCCGCCATCAGCTGCATATCCTCCAGCCGGTCTTCATCGCTGATGGCCCGTCCTTTGTTTGTACGGTCTTCGTGAATGGCGACACCGTGCAGGTCCAGATACTCTCCGTTCAAAAAGAACCCTTCATCGGCATCCACCCGAAAGAAGCGGAATCCGAGCGGCTGGCGGACGGCATCCGCAATCACCCCATCCGCTTCAATCTCCGTCAGGACGGAATACAAATACGGGTCTTTTCGCCCATTCCACAGACGGGGCTGGAGGATTTGGGTATTCATTACGACCGTCTGCGTGGTTCCCGCCGGAATCGTCTGGAGCGACTGAAGCGTAACGACAGGATTCTGCTCGGCATCATAAATCTTTGCCCGCACCGTTACCGTTCGGGCGGCAGCGGCGGCATTCCGGACCAGCACCTTCACCTGCAAATCCGCCGAAGCGGCGCTGACATTGGTCGGAGTCAGATAAACCCCCGGCGAGGCATAATCCAAAAGCGTGATATGAACCGGCTCCGTAACCACCAGCCGCACCGGCCGGCAGATTCCGCCGTACTGATTAAAATCGCCCGACAGCGGGGCAATCTGGATGGAACTCGAATTGTCCGCCCGTACGGCAATCACATTCTCCGCACCGAAAATCACCTGATTGGTGATGTCAAAGCAAAAAGCCGCATACGCCCCCAGATGCGTCCCGACCAGCGTGCCGTTGCAATAGACATCGGCCTTTTTGCCCACCGATTCGAAATACAGATACACCCGCCTGCCGGAATAGTCGGCGGGAATCGTCAGGCGTTTGCGGTACCAGGCCGGACCGCGGTAATAATTGCTGCCGCCGTCCTGCCCGTCGAGGGCATTATAGGTATGCGGAACCGTCACAACAGACCAGCCGGAATCGTCAAAACCCGGCTCGGCCGCTCCGGCGGCATCGGCTCGGTAAAAACGCCAGGAGTCATTGATTGGGATGTCAAGCCGGTCCGCCCAACTCTGTTGAACCAGACCGCCGGCCAACACCACAGCCCAGACCTGTACCCATTTTCTCACAGGAGATTTTCCTTTCCGGGGCTTTACTGGACAGAGGGCGGATAAAGCCCTTCCGACAGCCAGTAATCCATGATTCCGACGATATCGTTTAAATCCACCACACAGTCCCAATTCAAATCCATCTCTTCCGGATACGGATTCATACAGCGGGCCGTCTGCTGAAACAAAGCCAGGATTTCCGCATCGGTCAGGGCATAATCATAGATTCGGATTTCGTCCATCATTCCCTGATAATACGCATCTGCGGACCAGTTGCTCCGGCCGATGTAGTTTTTCGTCCGCCGTACTCCCCAGGGCCAGGTGGTCGTACCGGTCTGAATAACTTGCCCGTTCTTGTAAATCTTCGCAGCACCGGAGGGATTCACGGTTGCGGCAAAAAACTGCCAGCGGTTTAATTCGATGGCGTTGGAAGCCGTGACCGTACCGTCGGAGGTATCCCTGCCGTAGACCTTAAACATCAGGTTATTGCTGGTTCCAACCCGGGCGAAGATAATATTGTTGGCCGCCTCCCCGTTGCCCAGGTCAATAAAGCGGGCATAGTTTTTAACGGCGGTCGGCCTGGCCCACAGGGCCACGGTAAACCCATTGTCAAACTCATCAAATCCGGCCGGCAGCTCGATGTAATCATCCACCCCGTCGAACTTCAGAGCCGTCCCCAGATTGCCGTTGACACGTCCGCTGTCAAAAGTAAAACCGCCCCTGAGAGTCCCGTGCATTCCCTTGCCGCTGGAGTCAAAGGCCGTGGTTCCGCTCCCTTCATCCAGCGTCCAGCGTCCAATCATCTCTTTGACGGTATCCTGAATGCGCTGCCAGACCCGCACCCAGTCAATCTTCATCTGAACCAGCGAACTGGTCGGTGCCGGCCAGGTAGCCGGATTGGGATTGGCCCAGACCTGGCCGCTCCAGTCCCCGCCGACATAGTAATCCAGAATCAGATACATGCTGCCGAAATTGTTGGAGGGCTCAAAATCATTCAGACTGCGGACAAAACTGTTGTTGAAGTAATACGCCACATACCACGGACGCCAGTCCAGCGCATAAATATTATATCCGGAAGACAGGTCGCTGCTCCTCCAATGCGTGCCCATGCTCGACTGGTTTGACCCCCAGTGTATATTGGAAATATAGCGGTACCGCTGATTGTTGTCGCCTTCCACATCATCCAGCGGAAACTCGGCGATATCAATCTCCGGCGGCCAGCCGTCCGAGAGCATCCAGAAATTGGCCCAGGAGCCCCGGGCACCGGGCATTTTAATCCGCGCCTCCACATATCCGTATTTGAAACGGAACTTGCTGTAGCCGGTGGAAATTGCCCCTGACGTAAACGAATAGCCCTGATACGATTCCGCCTTGGCCGTTATCGTCAGCACTCCGTCGGCCACTGTGATATTCTCATCCCGGTTGTAGGCAAGCCCCTTAAAGGTCCGCCCCCACGGGTGCTGGCTGATCCATTTGGAACGGTCCAGGGCGATTCCGTCAAACTCATCATTGAAAACCAGTTTCCAGCTGTATCCCGGTCCGGGCGGCGGGTCTGCTGGAACAGACAAAGAAAGCATCCCCAGCCAGAAAGACAGCCCCAAAAGAACCTTCCTCATAACCACCCCATCAAAAAAAATAGTTATGGCCAATAGCTGCTGCGCAGCCAGCCCAGTACAAACGCCGCCAAATCCTCCATATCAATCAGCCCGTTCAGCACCAAATCCGCCGGACGGGGTTCCGGAATAATCCGCAAAGGGCCCAGCCCCGCCAAAAAGCGGATATGCTCTTCGGTCAGGGGAATCGTATAAAGGCGAACTTCATCAATCCATCCGGTCCAGTTTCGCTCAAAAGGGCGGTCCACTCGTCCTCCAATCCAGACCGGGTCCGCCGTCCCATTCACAGGATTCGGGGTCGGACAAAATGCCTCCAGAATCCCGTCCACATACAACGCAATTCGGCTGCCGTCATAGACCGCCGCCAGATGATGCCATTGATTATCGAGGATAGGAGTTGTTCCGTTGGCCTGATATTCTCCGCCGCCGGCGATATTAAAATGGAAGGAAACGGCTCCGCTGACATTGTTGCGAATCAGCCGCCAGGAATTGATGCCTTTGGTGACAACGGAAGCCCACGGGAAACTCAGCCCTCCGCTCCGGACCCAGGCGCTGATGCTGCCGCCCTGCTGGAAGGTAATCGACCCGCTGTTCTGACAGGCCAGATAGGAAGAGCCGTTGAAATAGACGGACTGTCCGCTTTTGCCGGCATCAAAGACCGGAGTCCCCCCCGCAACGGCATCAAAGCCGTGCTCGGTCACATCCTGAAAGCTTCCCTCCATCGGCCAGTAGGCCAGCAGATTGGCTGTACCGGGGTTGATCGGCGTGACCGTGACGGCATAATCCTCCATCCAGTCGGCCGCCAGCAGGGCCAAATCCTCCAAATCCACCTCACAGTTGCCCGTGAAATCCTCCGCCGCTCCGATGCATTGAAGCGGCATCAGACGGAGATTGTCGAACCGGACAGTTCCCTGCCCGCCGGCAGAGGAAGCAGACGGATTGCCGATACCGACAGTCAGTTTCACAATCTGCGTACGGTCAATCCCATCAAAGCCGGACAATGGAAAGCCGAGCTCCATCCACATCGCCGTCCGGACAGCATTTGGCTCCGAAAGGGTCTGAACAGCCGTACGCCCTTGTGCATCCTCAAGCCGAACATAAACCAAATCCGGGGCATTATCGGCCTTTCCCCGCATCAGAAGCGACAGATACGCCGAACCGTTCAGGGTAAAGTCTTTGGGGGCGGCAAAAGCCCTTTGAATCTCGGAACGATACGGCGTCCGGTCGTTGCGGTAGGTCAGCTGCAGAAATTTATCCCCAAAAGTTCCCAAAGCAATTTCGGAAGCCGTGCCGTTGGCCGAGCCGTCCTGCCAGACGGCCTTGAGCTGAGCATCCGTCTGATAGGTCTCGAACAAATCAATCGTCGTCGGGTCTTTCTGAAGAACATATTTCTGAATCTCACTGCCGGCCAGCAGGTAAGCCCCAACCCCGAACACATCCGTCGTGGTCGCTGTGGTCGCCGTGGGCCCCACTCCGACCGGCTGCACCCAGCCCAGCAGCCCGTTAGGCTGCACGGCTGTCTTCAGGGCTTCCCAGCCGGCCTGAACGGCAGGCCAATACGTCTGCTCATCCAGAAAACCGTTGTTGATCCCCCAGGCGATTCCATAGGTAAAGAAGCCCGTTCCGCTGCTTTCCGGATTGTTATAGCGTTCCGGGCTGAGCAGGTCCGAATGCCAGAAACCGCTGGGCTGCTGAAGCGTAATCAGCTTGGCCGACATCTCCTGCAGCAGGGTGATATACCGGGAGCGCAGAGGGTCATTCAGCGGCAGATACTGAAGCGTTCGGGCGATGCCGGCCAGCACCCAGCCGTTGCCTCGCGACCAGAAAACCTTTTTGTCATTATAGCGAACCGGAATGAACGTAATATCCCGGAAAAACAGCCGCTCCTCGGCATCATACAGACACGCCTGTGTTTCCCCCCACATCATATGCATTAAATCCGCATAGGAGGGGTTGTTCAGAATCCGCCCGAGCCGCACAAAGGCCGGAGGGGCCATAAACAGGGCATCGCACCACCACCAGACGCTGCTGCCGGAAGCGACATTGCAGTAAAAATGCCGCGGGTCATTGACCATGATATCCGCCACATACTTAAAATGCGCATACCGCACCGGGTCGGGCTCATCCAGCAGATACAGCTCCAGATACGTCTGAGCACAGGCGTGATTGTCCGCATGGCGGGAATCGGAAGCCATTCGCCAGTTGTACTGCTGAGCCCACTGACGGCTCTTGTCCAGATACTTTTCATCTTTTGTGGCCTCATAGCAGGCCATCATTCCGGCAAACAGCGCACCGCGTTCCCAGCTGACGGAACTGTTCCAGGTGCTCTGGGTCAGCTGCCAGTCGGCGACTTTTTTCATCCACTGGATATATGAATTGGACAATTGGGAGGCGGGCCGAACCTGGGGACCTTCGGCATAGACGGCTGACAAGGCGAAAAGCGTAAAGAAAACTCTGCAGAACAATTTCATCTTCCAGAATACCCCCGAAGCAAAAAGCATGACAGGAAAGAACCGGAGTCCTTCTGCTCAAGACGGACTCCGGTTCATCATCTACGATATCACTCCTGCAACCGACGGTTAGGGATACAGCCCTTCGGCCAGCCAGCTGCGTGCAAAGGCGGCAAAGTCCGCCAAATCAATCCGGCAGTACGATGTGCCGGTGTTGTCAAAGTTGTATGCACTGCCTTCAAAGGAAGGATTGATGCAGGGCTTGATGCCGGTGGCGTTGTAGTACTCGGCGGCAATCGATTCGGCATCCACCACATAGTTGTACACCCGCAGATTGTCCACAGCACCCGCCAGGAAGTTCAGCAGGTTGTCGCGGTTGGACGAATCCCGGCTGGCGCCCAGCAAGACGCCGCGCTGCCACGGCAGGAAACGAGCGGATGTGCCGGCTGCGGCAGAAGCTACCTGCTGACCGTCCACATAAATCCGCAGCGTGCCGCCCTGCGACCAGGTGGCCCCGACCAGATGCCACTGACCGTTGTACATCTCGAATTCCGGACGGTTCGGACGCCCTTCGGCCGTCGCAATTTCCTGATATTCGCCCGCCGGACCTTCACCGCGGACGTTCAGTCGAGCATTTGGCGCTGTGTTCAGAGACAGACCGAATCCGGTGGTCGCTCCGTCATTGTAGTTCAGCAGAATCGTCCCCGCCGCAGAGGGCTTTACCCAGCAGAGAATCGTGCCTTCGTCCAGACCGCCTCCAACACCGTTGGTCAGCGGGCCGGCCTTCGGATAGGCATTCACGCCGAAATCCACATACTGTCCGGCGCCGTCCAGCACCACATAGGAACCGTCAATTCCGTCCACATTGCTGAACGTCGGCAGCAGGCTCGGATTGTTGAAGTTCATCCCGACACCGTGGTTGTTTTCCACCGCATCATTGAAGTTGTTCTCAAAGCGATACTCCGCCACCTTCCGTCCGACCTTCAGCCAGACTACATTGCTGTACACATCCGGATTGGTGCCGCCGCCGGAAACCGTCGCATTGTTCCAAATCCGCACGTAGTAGTAGCCCTGATTGGCTACAGAGGCATTGGCAATGGTTAAATTCGGCGAATCGGTTCCGACCATGGTATCTCCGCCGATCTGGTCATCCTCGGAATAATACCACTGGTAATGTTCCGGCGTCGTGGACACAACATTGACGGAGAAGGCCGGAGAAGCGGTGGCTCCGAGCATGACCGTCTTATTGCTCGGCTGAGTCAGAATGACCGGCACACTCGGCACCGTTTCAAAAGTCCATGTGTACCCGATAATGTTATTCGGGTCGCCGGGGGCATACACTCCGCCCTGTCCGTTATCCAGGGCTTCTTCGACTCTCCAGAGATACCGCCCGCCGGAACTGAGTTTCGGATTGGGAACAAACTGAACATCCGTTACATAAGGGCTGGTCTGGTCCACGCTGCCGGCATAATACAGATTGGGGTCATCCGGATAAACGGTCTGGTCCTTGGAAATATACACATAATGCTTCTTAATGGCCGGATTGACCGGATAGGTGCCGGTCAAATCGACACCGGCCTTCCACGTGAGCACCAAATCCACCTGGCCGATGCCGCTGGGCACCCCAACCAGCGTCGCCCCATCCGCCGGAGTCGGGAAATGGGCCCGCTGTCTGGCAACCGGCGGAACAATAAGTGACTCGCCAGGCATAATCGCAATATCATCCACAAAAACCTTCAGCGCTGCATTGTTGCTCTGGGCTCTCCAGTAAAGCCGGTCGAGGGCCTCTGTGGTTGCCACACGGAAAGCAAAGGATGTTTGGGTCCCGACCGAAAGAATATCAGCGGCTGTTGCATCCGCAATATCTTCTTTCAAATACACTTTCACGGTATCGGTCGCATTGTTGATTACCATCCAAACACAATACCATTTATTGGGGGTAATCGGTCTTAAATCTCTCCAGGTGCCGCCGTCACGAACCCCCAGATTGCCCCCTGTCCATCGAATTTGAGGACGGAAATATCCCCAATCCGAGCCGCCTGTCGGCGGTTCATCCACATTCGTCATTCCAAACGACTGGTCCGTCGTTCCGTTCGTTCGAAAACGCAAAAACAGAGTTTTCGTCTCTCCCTCAGGAATAGAGGCCTCGGATGAAAGGATACAGTAAGCAGCCGACTGCTGAGTGGGGGCTTGCGAAATACTCATCACTTTATTGTCGGGATTGGCAGGGTCCAGCTCGATGATGGTATCGTTATCGGTCGTATTGCCTTTCCAGTTCGTTGTGACATTATCCACAGGCCCCAACTGATAACTTTCAAAATCATCTACTGTTACGGCCTTGCCCAGGCCCATAACCGCAAAGAAAGATAAAACAAGGACAAACTTCTTCATTTCGTTCTCCTTTCCAGATTAAAGATATATTTTGTATTGATGTTCGTGTCTTTTTGAAATCGCGTCTAATAAGAACCATCGGCCCATTTAAGGGTCATCTAAATACTTCTATCCGCTAAAACCCCTTTTTTACCTAAAATCACAGTTTTTTCGGAAAAAGATAAAAAACAGAAAGGACAAAAACCATATTCCCTTTTTTGACAGACAGTTATAGTTTTTTTGTCAGTCCCTCCAAAAAAAGTCCTTGAAAAATACCTTCGGATGTGTATTCTATGTCCATAAATGTCTAATGCTTTAGATTTTTGAGGAAATATGCAGCTCAGTGTCAAAGATGTTGCAAATTTACTGAAAGTAAACGAAAAAACCGTATATCGTTGGCTTTCTGAGGGAAAACTGCCTGCATACAAAATAGGCAGTCAATACCGATTTAACAGGTCAGAGCTTCTCGAATGGGTTACCTCACGACAGATGAATTTTTCGCCGGAATTGTTTCAGGACACAGAAAGCCGGGATAAAGCAGATATTTCACTTGAGTCTGCCCTACAAAGAGGCGGGATTTATTATCGAATTGACGGCTCAACAAAAGAAGCTGTTCTGCGAAATGTTATCAATTTGATGAGATTGCCGGAGTCAGTAGACCGAGAATATCTTCTTCAGATGATTCTTGCAAGGGAAGCCATGGCTTCGACAGCCATAGGCGATGGAATTGCGATACCACATGTCCGCAATCCAATTGTCCTGCATATTGATGAGCCGATTGTCTCCCTTTGTTTTCTCGAAACACCCGTTGATTTTCATGCATTAGACGGCAAACCCGTCTTTTGCCTGTTTACTCTTGTCAGTCCGACCGTCAAATGCCACCTCTCTCTCCTGTCTCGGCTGGCCTATGTCCTTCGGGACCGAGACTTTAAGACCGTCCTGGCTAATCAAGCCACCCGGGAACGCATCTATACGGAAATCGCTCGGATTGAATCGGGCCTGATGCAGCATTCTGATTCTCAAACCCAGACAGAAGGAAAAGCCGAATGAGCTTTTTTATCGTCGGTGCAGCTGTCATTTTTCTGAGCGGTGTATCCTCCCTTTTCTTCGGTCGAAAAGGGGATTGGGCTTCACGTGCGGGGGCTTGGGGAACCGTAATCGGCTCCGCCATTGCATTCATTGCCCCGCTGCAAGTCCTTTGGGGAGGGGCTGTTCTGTCTCTTCGAACAGAATGGTCCATTCCTTTTGGGGCTTTTTTTATTCAGATTGACCCGCTTTCCGCATTCTTTCTGCTGCCGATTCTGGGACTGTGTGCTTTGTCGGCTGTGTACGGCATAGAATACCTCAGGGCCTATCAATCCCAGCGGAATCTCGGACCGGTCTGGTTTTTTTACAACCTTCTTCTGGTATCCATGCTGCTGGTGGTTACGGCCCGAAACAGTCTGCTCTTCCTGATTGCCTGGGAAATCATGACGCTGGCCTCCTTCTTTCTGGTTACCTTTGAACACCACAGGCCGGCGGTTCGCCAGGCGGGTTTTCTTTATCTGCTTGCAGCCCATATCGGAACGGCTTTTCTGATTGTCTTTTTTGTGCTGCTGGGCAGCTGGGCGGGATCTGCCGACTTTGCTGCTGTCCCCCAAATCCCTCCGGCGGAAGCCAATCTTCTGTTTGTTCTGGCCGTGATTGGATTCGGCATCAAAGCGGGCTTTATGCCGCTTCATATCTGGCTGCCTCATGCTCATCCGGCTGCTCCCAGCCACGTCTCCGCTGTGATGAGCGGTGTGATGATTAAAACAGGCATTTACGGGCTGATCCGAACCCTTTGTCTGCTGGAAACCCCGCCCGCCTGGTGGGGCTGGACGCTGATTATCCTTGGAGCGGTTTCCGGTCTTTTGGGAGCCCTCTTTGCATCGGTTCAACAGGACCTCAAACGGCTGCTGGCCTATTGCAGTGTAGAAAACATCGGCATCATCGCACTGGGGCTCGGAACAGGTCTTTTGGGCATCCATCACCACTCTGCCGTCCTGGCCGTGCTGGGATTGGCCGGAGGGCTGCTCCATGTGCTGAACCATGCCGTTTTTAAAGGCCTGCTTTTCCTCAGTGCCGGTTCCGTCCTTCACAGCACCGGAACGGGACAAATCGACCGGCTCGGAGGCCTGTTCAAGCAGATGCCCTGGACGGCCGCTGCCTTTCTTATCGGAGCCGTTGCAGTTCCGGGCATTCCGCCTCTAAACGGGTTTTTCAGTGAATTTCTGATTTATCTGGGCTTCTTCAAAAATGGAATGAACAGCGGGCTGGAAACCGTGATTGCCGTCCTGCTGACTGTCGGAGGGCTGGCCCTGATCGGCGGTCTGGCTCTGGCGGCCTTCACCAAGGCATTCGGCATTATTTTTTTAGGCAGCCCGCGAAGTGCCGCTGCGCAGCACGGACACGAAGCCGGTCCGCTGATGAGGGCTTCATTCCTCATTCTGGCCGTGCTGTGTCTGCTGCTGGGGCTCTTTTCTCCCCGCTTGATTTTCGTTCTGCGGCCGATTCTTCTCTCTGTCACAGGGATGACCGAGGAATCGGTCCAAATCGAACTGGTTCAGGCCTCGTCCGTCTTGTCCCAAATTGTGAAAGCCGCCGTTCTTTTCGGCGTTTTGGCAGGCGGCCTGCTCCTGATGCGAATCCGTCTGCTGCTCGGACGCCGCGTGGACAGCACTGTGACCTGGGACTGCGGCTACGCCCGGCCGGATTCAAGAATGCAGTACACGGGGACTTCCTTCACGCAGTTTTTGGCCGATTTGTTCGGCTGGCTGCTGCCGACCTGCAAAAACATCACACCTCCGGCGGGATTCTTCCCGAACAGCGGACAATACAGGGAAGAAACAGATGACAGCAGTGAAAAGTACCTCTTCCGGCCGGCCGCCAGGCAGATTGTCCGTCTGTCGTCCAAACTCCAGTGGCTCCAGCACGGACGGCTTCAGGTTTATATCCTGTATATTGCGTTGGCTCTTTGGATTCTTCTGATATGGAAACTGATGTAGCATGCTGATTTTGGGAAAACTCATCAATCTGCTGCTGTGTTTGGCCGGCGCCCCGCTTTTGGGAGGAATCATCAATCGGACCAAAGCTTTCTTTGCGGGCAGAAAGGGCCCCTCTGTACTTCAGCCGTATTATGATTTGTTCAAGCTGTTCCGGAAGGGGGTCGTGTACAGCCAAACCACCACCGGGATTTTTCGAGCAGGCCCCGTTGTCGGTCTGGCTGCTGCGGCAGCTGCCGCCCTGCTGATGCCTCTGGGAGGGCTGCCCGCTGCGCTGTCTTTTGAAGGTGATTTGATTGTCTTTGTTTATCTGTTTGCTCTCCTGCGGTTCTTTCTGGTGGTCAGTGCACTGGACACCGGGTCGAGTTTTGAGGGAATGGGAGCCGCCCGTGAAGTCACCTTTTCCGCTTTGGCCGAACCGGCCTTTCTGATTGGACTGGCGGCGGTCGCCAAATACACAGGATATACTTCTCTTTCCCAGATCTTTTCTTCCCTGGATTTCACAGACTGGCCGGCGGCAGGTCCTACCCTCGTGCTGGTCGGGATTTCCACAGGGATTGTTTTTCTGTCTGAAAACTGCCGAATCCCGGTCGATGACCCCAATACGCATCTGGAACTGACCATGATTCATGAAGTCATGGTGCTGGACCACAGCGGACCGGATTTCGGAATGATTCTGTACACCGCCGCCCTGAAACTGTGGCTTCTGGGAGCGGTTCTGGCGGGCATTCTGGTTCCGGTTCACACCGGAAATCTGTGGCTGGATACGACGGCTGCCCTGCTGTTTCTGGGCTTGCTGGCCGTTCTGGTCGGCGTGATAGAATCCTCCATGGCTCGTCTTCGCCTGCTCCATGTTCCCTCGCTCCTGATCGGGGCCGCCGCCCTATCCATCGTCGCCCTGATGCTCGTTTGCGGAGGTCTGCTATGAATTCAGCCGTTGACCTGATTCTGATTTTTTTGATTCTTTCCAATTTGGCCCTGCTGGGATTGAGCCGGCTGGGTGCCTGTATTCGAGTGGCCGCCCTTCAGGGGGTTGCCCTCGGACTGCTGCCGCTCTTTCTGGTTGAATCAGGGCCCGCCGCTCATCAGCTGTTTTTCTCCGCCCTTCTGATTGGTCTGAAAGGCATCGTTTTCCCCTGGCTTCTGACGATTGTCCTTCGGGAAATTCAGGTTCAGCGGGAAATTGAGCCGTTTATCGGATACGGCAGTTCGCTGGCATTCGGCACCGTCTTTTTAATTGTTTCGTTATGGCTGGGCAGCCGCCTTCCGCTGCCGATCTCGATGCAGTCCGGTCTGATTGTTCCTTCGGCCTTTTTTACCATTATGTCCGGATTCTTTCTGATTATCGCCCGCAAAAAAGCCCTCACCCAGGTGCTCGGTTATCTGGTTCTGGAAAACGGAATTTACGCCTTCGGAGCGGCCCTGTCGGAAAATCAGCCGGTTCTGATTGAATTGGGAATCCTGCTGGATTTATTTGCGGCGGCCTTTGTGATGGGCATTGCCGTCTTTCATATCAACCGGGAATTTGAACACATTGACACGGATAAATTATCCGGCCTGAGGACCTGAACGTATGATTTATGCGTTGATTGTCATCCCTGCCGCAGCGGCGATTTTGTCGCTGATGATTCAAAACGACAGGATACGACGCGGCCTTTTAGTCGGGGCCGCCGCCGCCCATACGCTGCTGGTGCTGGCGGCCTGGCATACGGGGGCCGCCCCTCGGATCAACGGATGGCTCGTGCTGGACCAGCCCGCTCTTTTGTTCCTGACCATTACGAGCATTCTGTTCTCCGCCTGTTCAGTCTATGCCGCCGGCTACCTGGCCGGAGAATCCGGCCGAACCATACGGGATTTCGAAGAGGGGCTGTTTTTCCGCAACGCTCCGGAGGCCGTCTTTTGTGCCTGTCTTCTTGCATTCCTGGCCACCATGACGCTCACAGCGCTCAGCCAGCACCTGGCTTTGCTGTGGGTAGCCATGGAAGCCACCACGCTGGCCAGCGCCCCGCTGATTTATTTCCATCGGCACCACCGGTCGCTGGAGGCCGCCTGGAAATATCTTTTGATTTGTTCCGTCGGCATCGCTTTGGCCCTGCTGGGAACCTTCTTTATCGGCATCGCCGTTTCCCATACCTCCGTGGAAGACAAATCGCTCGTCCTGAGCAATCTGATTCAGCAGGGAAACCGGCTGAACCTGACCTGGCTGAAAGCCGCGATGCTGCTGACCCTGGTGGGGTACGGAACGAAAATGGGCCTGGCTCCTCTGCATACCTGGCTGCCGGACGCTCACAGCGAATCGCCCTCGGTGATTTCCGCCCTGCTTTCCGGGGCTTTGCTCAATTGTGCTTTTTTGGGGATTTTGCGGATTGTACAAGTCTGCCGGGCGGCTGGGTTAGAAGATTTTTATCAGCCCCTGCTGATTTTGTTCGGCCTGCTTTCGATGGGCTGGGCCGCCGTGTTTATCCTTGGGCAGGCGGATTTCAAACGAATGCTGGCCTATTCGAGTGTCGAACATGTCGGGATTCTGGCATTGGGCATCGGAATCGGAGCCGGAGCCGTCTTTGGTTCGATGCTTCACGCCGTCAACCACTCGCTCACCAAAGCCATGCTGTTTCTGGCCGCCGGCAACATCCTCGGCGCCTTCAAAACCAAAACCATTTCGCAGGTCAGCGGGGTTCTGGAGCGGCTGCCTTTGACGGGAATCCTCTGGCTTGCCGGCTTTCTGGCAATTACCGGCATGCCTCCCTTCGGCCTTTTCCTGAGCGAGTTTGCCATCGTCAAAGCCATGATTGAACAGGGCCGGTTCGGTGCCGCAGCGGCCTTTCTGGGGGTGCTGACTCTGATTTTTGCCGGCATGGCTTCGGCATTTCTGAAAATGGCTCAGGGACCTGCTCCTCAGGGGAAGGCGGAAACGCCTCATCCGGAGTCGTTTACGCATGTGCTGCCGCCGCTGGCCTTAGGCGTTTTGACGCTGCTGCTTGGAGTGTATGTGCCCCCTGTCGTAAGCCGACTGCTCCATGAGGCGGCCGCTGCTTTTGGAGGATTTTGAGCATGGCTGCGCTGACTTATCCATGGTTTCACAATAATCAGCCGCTGGAAGCCGCACAGATACCGGTAGTCTCTCTGGAGGAATTCACCAACGCCGTGCGAAACGCCGCGGCGGCCGGAATGCGGATTGCTTCTTTTTTTGCCGCCGCTTCCGGGCCTCATTTGGTTTGCCTGTACGCCGTGATAGCCGACGAAAACATCGGACGATTGTCCGTTCTGTCCGCTGCAGCACAGGACAGCTATCCGTCGCTGACCCCGGACTGCCCGCAGGTGCACCTCTTTGAACGGGAAATCGCCGAACAATGGGGCATCCTTCCTCAAGGGCATCCATGGCTCAAACCCGTCCGTTTCCATCCCTGCTGCCGAAGCGGAAAGGAGATATGGAAACAGCAGAACATCCTGCCTTCGGTTATGAACTTTTACCGGCTCGAAGGAGAACAGATTCACGAGGTGGCCGTCGGTCCGGTTCACGCCGGAATCATTGAGCCGGGGCATTTTCGGTTTCAATGCCTGGGGGAACAGGTTTTCCATCTGGAGATATCGCTGGGGTATCAGCACCGCGGCATCGAACGCCGTCTTATCGGCGGCCCGACTCCCCGCACCTATGCCCTGATTCAGACGGCCGCCGGGGATACCACCATCGGCCATACCACGGCGTACTGTCAGCTGCTTGAATCGACGGCGGATATCCAGGCGCCTCCGCGTGCCCAGGCCATCCGCGGGATTGCTCTGGAACTGGAACGGCTGGCCAATCACACCGGCGACCTCGGGGCGCTGGCCAATGATGTCGGCTATCTGCCGACCGCCTCGTTCTGCGGACGCATCCGCGGCGATTTTCTGAATCTGACCGCTCTGCTGTGCGGCAATCGATTTGGCCGAAATCTCGTCTGTCCGGGCGGTGTGCAGTTTGATTTAACCGCCGAGAAGGCAGACCAGATGCGCCGCCGTCTTCACGAATTGAAAAAAGACCTCACGGTCGCCGTGGAACTGCTGTGGAACACCCCATCGGTTCTGGCCCGATTTGAAGAAACAGGCAAAATCGATGAACAAACCTGCCGGCAGCTGGGGCTGGTCGGCGTGGCGGCAAGGGCCTGCGGCCTTGAAACGGATGTGCGGTTCCGCTTCCCCGCCGGCGTTTATCAATTTGCCCAGGTCCCCGTATCCACCTGGCATACCGGTGATGTCTTCGCCCGGGCCTATGTTCGCTGGCTTGAGATTCAGCGGTCGCTGGCCTTTCTGCTGGAACTGCTGGACAATTGTCCCGGCGGTCCCATTCGGGCCGATTGGGACGGCCCCGCCGCCAACCGCTTCTGTGTGAGTCTGACGGAAGGGTGGCGGGGAGAAATTTGCCATGCCGCCGCGACAGACGCCCAGGGACGCCTGGCCTTTTACAAAATCACAGACCCGTCTTTCCATAACTGGACGGGGCTGGCGATGGCCCTTCGCGGCCAGCAGATTTCCGATTTTCCGCTGTGCAACAAAAGTTTCAACCTGTCCTACTGCGGACATGACTTATAAGAGGATAAACGGATGATTCGTGCACTTCTGGCCCGCATTCAGCAGAAACACCGAACCGTCGGGTTCCCGAAAACCGAACCGACCCTGCCGCCGGATTTTCTCGGTCGTCCGGAGCTTTTCCCTCAGCGATGTTCCGCCGACTGCCGGCGCTGTATTGAGGTCTGCCCCACCAGTGCCGTTCAGAAAAAGGACGCTGTAACGCTGGACATGGGCCGATGCCTCTTCTGCGGACAATGTGCCCGGGAATGTCCTTCCGGAGCAATACGGTTCTCGCGGGATTATCGGCTGGCGGCTTCGGCGAAAGCTGACCTGCTTTTAAAGGGAGAAGAATACAAACGAGCCGCAACATTGGGAAAAGAGCTGAAACGGCTCTTCGGCCGCTCCCTGAAACTCCGGCAGGTTTCCGCAGGCGGCTGCAACGCCTGCGAGGCCGACACAAACGTGCTGACAACCGTCGTTTTCGACTTGAGCCGCTTCGGCATTCAGTTTGTGGCCTCGCCGCGGCATGCAGACGGCCTGCTGATAACAGGCCCGGTGCCCGAAAATATGAAGCTGGCCCTCGAGAAAACCTACCAGGCCGTCCCAGCTCCAAAACTTGTGATTGCCGTCGGCTCCTGCGCGATTTCCGGCGGTCCCTTTGCCGGACATCCCGAAGTGCATAACGGTGCTGACGGGATTGTCCCCGTGGATTTGTATATCCCCGGCTGCCCCCCTCATCCGATTACGATTCTGGACGGTCTGCTTCGGCTGCTGGGCCGGATTGATTAATCCGCTCGGCTGGTAAAGGAAGCACTGCCGGACGTCAGACCGGAGGCGGAAGCCGTCACGATAATCAGGCCCGGCGTTTCGAGAACCCGAATCAGACCGGTCGCAATCCCCGCCTCTGCTCTGACTGAAGCCGGGGAAACCAATTCCGCCGGACCCGAGACAGACAGCGTAACTGTGGTATTCGACGCCGTCGGAACCAGTGTACCATTGGCATCCAGAATGGAAACATAGACAAATACCAGCTCCGAACCATTGGCCGGCACATCTGTCGTATCAAAGGCCGGCGACAAAGACCGGGCCGTGCCGGGGGTTCGGACCTGATGCTGGGCGACTACCTGTCCATCGATGAGCCCCTCGGCTCGCAGGACGCCCGAAGTCCACGTCAGTCCGCTGAACGTAAACGGCGGATGCGGCAGATTCGTCCCCGTGTCCGGAGAACGTTCCTCAATCAGCACATCATTCAAATACAGCCGCACCCGCTGACAATTGCTGTACACTGTCACCGTCGTCGGCGAAGCAGACCGCCAGTAATTGGCGATAAAGACCATCGGCCCGCCCTCAACCCCCTCGATTTGCACATCCGGGTCCCGCTGGCTCTTCCAGAAATAATATGAAAATTTCGGCAGCCGATAGATATCCAGTACGCCGGACGGATACGGACCGTAATCGATGCCCGCCCACAGTCCGTCGCCGCACAGATAGATCATCCCGAGATTCTGTCCGTAGCTGTCCATATGATTAGCGACCTGCGCCAGCATCGCGGTTTCGCCGTAGGCATATTTGTCGCCTACAGAACCTCTTCGCACATCGCTGGCACAGCCGTCGCCGCCGTATTCCCAGTGGCCGTATTCGCTGATGACCAAGGGTTTGGAACCGCTGTAGGTCCGTGCACCAGCCGTTGGAGTGGCAATAAAAATGTCGTAAATCCAGTCATACAGCCAGCCGCTGATATACGCTCCCGGATACTCCGCCCGTCCGATATTGACAGCCGTCGAAGCAAACGTCGTATTAAAGTTCGTTTCGTTCAGCGACAGCTCCCAGGCAATCACCGAAGGCCGATTGCGGTCCCGTCGAATCATATCCCGCATCATCTGATAGGAATGATTGCGGAACGTCGTGCCCCCGATGTACTGGAAGCCCGGAACGGCATTCATCACCAGAATCCCCAGTTCATCGCAGGCGTCCATAAACGCCGGGTCCTGCGGATAATGCGCCGTGCGGACATAGTCAAACCCTGCTTCCTTAAGCTTGAGGGCATCCCGCCGCTGTCCGACATTGCCCATCGCATAGCCGACAAACGGATAATCCTGCAGCCGGTTGGCCCCCCGGAACTTGAACGGCTGGCCGTTAATTCGAAATCCGTCGGCCTTGCTGAAGGAAATGCTGCGGATGCCGATTCGCGTCTTCTGCCAGTCCGCCGGTCGCTCTCCGTCGAACACTTCCGTATAAAGCGTATAGAGATACGGATTGTGCGGATGCCACAAATTCGGCTGCTGGACGGTCATTGTCTGTGTAAAGGTAAAGGCGGCACCGGCGGCAATGGTTTGAGAAGAAAAGGCCTGGGCAACAATCCGCTGCTGCCTGTCTGCAAGATACGTTCGAACCGTGCAGCTGCGGGCGGTTCCGTAGTCATTTTTCACCTGGGTTTTGACCTGCACCTGTGCCGAGGAGCTGCTCACCGACGGATACGTCACAAAAATCCCGCCGCCGGCGGGCGTATTGGCGTACACGGCATCCGTCACGTAAAGCTTGTCCATAGAATGCAGCCACACATCCCGATACAGCCCGCCCCAGTTAAACCAGTCGGCATTGCCGATCGGCACATCCGGATTGTCCGTATTGTCCACTTTGACGGCGATGACATTCTCCCCGCCGTAAATCAGATACCCGCTCAGGTCATACAGAAACGGCAGATACCCTCCGTAATGCGTGGCCAGTTTTGTGCCGTTAATCCAGACGTCTGTAACGGTATTGGCCCCTTCAAATTCAAGAAAGACCTTGCCGTCCGCCGCCGCAGAGTCTATCCAAAACCGCTTTCGATACCAGCTGACCCCCTCATAACTGTAGTTCGGCCAGGTCGGACGCAGCGGGTCCGGACCCGTCTGGCCGCTGATGGGCGGATTGTGCGGCAGACGCACGGATACCCAGCCGCTGTCATCATAGGAGGGGGCAGAAGCCGCATCGCCCGTGACGGCTCCCTTGTAAAACTTCCAGCCGAGATTGAAGGACACTTTCTGCCGTCGGGTTGAGATGGGAACATAGTAAACATCGGCCGGGTCATCCAGCCATTGAAAGGCAAAGACCGCCAAATCCCCCATCCCCACCTGACCATCGCGGTCTAAATCAAACCGGGCGTCAAACTCCGCCTGTCCGCTTGCCGTCTGCCAGACACAGGCCATCCGGCCGAGGTCGGCAATGCTGATTCTCCCATCTCCGTCAAAATCCGCCGTCAGCGGCCCGGCACAAACTTCACTCAGCAGCCAAGCGGCCAGCAGAATCATCCACCCTGTCTGTCTTTTCATCGGCACACCCCCAAATGAAAAATTCGAAATTCTAAATCCGAAATCCGAAACTAAAAACAACAAAGAATTATTGTTCCTTTCGGGAAGAATGGACAAGAAAAATCCGTTCAATTTCGAGGGCATGCGGCTCGTTAGCGGCCTCCGGAAACAGCCGGGCCCCGAAGGAGACCTGCACGGCCTCCAGCCGGCTCCAGTCGACCGGCCCGCCGCCGCTTCGGTCCGGCTGGTCCCAATAATCCAGCCCTACCGTCGGATAAGGACGCGGCAGCCAGCTGGCCGTCGTCGGCTCCAGCCGGCTCAAGGGGATTTCGTGCTCTTTCCAGTCTCCGGTCAGCGGAATCCGCACCCCCCGCACCCAGCCGTCCCGCCCGATGAAAAGCAGTTCCATCTGCCGCGTCCTGGGCTGGGCCGCCCGGGCCCGCACACGAATGGCATCCAGCCGCCTTAAATCTTCCCGTCGAGGTTCTATTCTCTCATCCAACATCAGACGAAACGACACATCCTGCGGCGCCGGACGAAACGTCGGCACATCGACCCGCAGCGCTGCGTCCTCCGCCGTCATCCCGCGAGTCAAGCGCCGTGCAAAAGAAACCCGATGCTCTGAATTGGGGAAAATCAGTCGCTCGCCGTCCGCCGACGCCTCAAACAGGACAAACTCTGAATCCGCCGCAACCACCGGCACGCGCCAAAGAAGCGGCGAAGGCCGTACGGCAATCTCCTCCATTTCAAATCCGTGAGCCTGCCCTTCGGACTTCGGAAACAGCCACGCCCCGAAAGTCAGACGAACCGTTTTCAGATTTGCAATACAGACATCTTTCAGCAGAATCTCTGTGCGCCCTTTTCGTGCGTCCAGCCGCAGCAGATGCTTGTCCTGCATCCCGTAGCGGTCAATCAGCATAAGCTCCAGCCTGTCAGTCTGTTCGTTAAGCGGCCGTCCCTGGAAAATCAAAACGGCATCTTCATAGGTTTCCTTCTCAAAAACGTCGGGACCTGCAGACGGGGACGGACTGTTCAGGGCCAGGTCGATGCTGACGGCTCCGTTGGAATCAAATCCGGCCGTCTGCACACGAAGCCGGCGCCGTCCGCCTTCGTCCGCCAGCGAAACAGATGCCTGACGGGCGGACCACTGCTTCAGGTCAGGCGTCTGGGAAAACGCCGCCGCATCAAACAGCACCAGCGGGGCCGCTTCGGTTATTGAAGAACTTGGCGGCCCGACGATTCGCGCCGGAAAGGTGAGCATCTGTCCGCCCTGAATCACACTTACGGCATATTCGATGGTTTGACCGGCTCGGCCCTCTATGGGGACCTCATACTCAAACAAGGAAACCGGCTTCATCGGAATCTTTTCAAACTCCGCCCCCGCCTGTTTTCGCACCCAGAAGACAACCTCCTGCGGCTGTTCGCCCCATACGCCTTTGACTCGAACCGCAAACGGTCTTCCCTCCGCAATCTGTCGAGGCGGAATATGACGAACAACAATCGGATTTTTCTGTCGGGCCGGCACAATATACTCGCGGCTCAAGACAGCCGCCGCTGAAACGGAAGGGTCTCTTTTGAGACGATACACCCCCGGCTGGATTTCCAGAGTTCCCTGGGCAGCCCTGCCGGCGAGAGAATTGCCTTCATTGATTCCCTCATACGCAAAAGAGGTCCCCAAATCCGGCACGGCAATTGTCATCCGCCTTGTCCCCCAAGTCAGATAGGCCGCCTGACGGCCCCGGCTGGGCCGGCCGAAGGGGTCGCGAATCCACACAACATCCGGATAAACCTCCAGCCGCCAGAATCCTTCGGCCTGCTTTTCCAGAAAATACGCCCCGGTTCCTTCATACTCGAGCACCGGTGAGCGGCCGCAGCCGATTAACCGCTCCAGCTGTTCCGGTTTTGGAGGCACCGTCTTTGTCGTATTGGAATAGAAGAACTCCCGCTCCGTAACCAGCTCGCTCAAATCCTCCTCAAAACTGACCCGCACCGGTCCGAACCGGTCGGCTTCCGAAGCGGCAAACCCCCTCGGCAGACGGCGGAAGGCCTCAGCCGCAATCAGCAGACTGACCGCTTTGCCGGGCGTATAGACCAGATTCAGACAATGCGTCTGGTACTCCAGATTTCTCGAGGCCAGCGGCAGCGGGTCATACGAAAACATCGCGGCAAACTGGACCCCGCCGCTGCGGAACGTGCGGGCCATCGCCGGATACAGATACGAGCCCGCCACATCCGCCGTATCAAATTCGTAAACGACTTTGGGTTTGTTCTTTAAGGCCGGGTCAAACAAAAGCCGATACGATTCCACCCGCGGCAGAAAATTGCTCGTGAGGGTAAAGCCGCTGACCAGACCCGTCGGATACCAGCCGAACGTCGCTCCGTCGGCCCGGGAATCCCGCACAGCCGGCGCAATCGCCATATCCTGACTGACGTTGAAAACGATCGGCTTCGTCCACCCTGCATCCCGAATCGCCTGAACCAGGGCATTAATGTACTCCACGGGCTTCTGTCCCGGGTGATGATGCGGCTCATTGACCGGTTCGAGCATCACAATCGCCGGTTCATCTTTATAGGCACGGCCCGTATAGCGATTGACATGCTGAACAATCTGTGAAAGATACCGCTGCTGGACGGCAATCGCCTCCGGATTGATGCCCAGTTCGCGCTTGGGGAAAAACCGCGGGAACCCCTGGCAGGTGTTCATTTCCTCCGGCTCCGGCCAGACCGGACTGTACAGAGTAATCGGCGTCAGAAGGATAGATATCCCCCTTTTCTCGGCCTGGGCAATCACATAATCCAGCAAATCCAGATGCTCATTGTCAACAAGATTGCCCTGCCGGTCGCTGTTTTCCCAATCCCCCCAAAAACTGAGCCGAAGCCCGTCCAGCCCCAGCCGAGCCAGATGGGCCATATCCGCCTCCACCGTCTTTTTGCGGTCCGCTCCGACATAGCCGGCGGCCCGGAAACTGTACCCAGACGGCAGACAATAATTCACCCCAAACAGGGCGGTCTCCTGCTGCGTATCCTGCCAGCGCAGCACGCCTTCCGCATCGATAGAAAGAGCCCCTTGGGTTTCACCCCGTCCCGCTCCTTCGGCATCCAGGACACAGATCGCCGCCATCCAAAGCAGTGCCGTGATTGTTTGAAATGCTTTCTTCATCCGCATCGATTGTACCGTTTTCGCCTGAGCTGTTCATCCGAAAAAAAGTCCCTGTCTGCTTGTTAGACAGGGACACTGTTTTTCAAAAGAAGACCGCCCCCATCTCGGAAAAACTGCGATTAATAATCCGGATAGCGTTTCATCCAGTCCGGCCACTGGCGGCTTTGACTGCTGTTCCAGCGCGTGTTCCACTTCAGCCTCCACAATTCCTTCAGGCCCACCTTTCGGCTCTGCCCATCCACAAACAGCCAGTTGGGACCGCCGTTGTGCCGGTCCAGACAATACGTGCTCACTCCGCCGCTGTTGTAGGCGTTCTTGCCGGCTTCGACACCCCGCGAAGGCGGCGGCGAATCCGTATCGAGGGCGTTGGCCCCCTCCCACATCCCGCCGCCCATCAGCGGCACGGCGGACGGCACACGGATTCGGCTGACCTTCCGCCAGTAATAGTCCCGCCAGGCCGGAGCAATATTGTACGTGCCCGGCACCCCGACATCCAGCGGGTTGTGCGCCCAGCCGTTCACGGAATAACTGCCGTACTGGCCGTGCTCGCCCCAATACGGAATCGGAATCCCGTTGTAGCCGTATCGGCCCCAGGCCGTCAATTCTCCCGGAACCTGACCCGGCACTGTATCCAGAAAACGCGTCGCCCGCGGACAGAGCCGCAGGTCATCCGTATTCTGATAATACGACAGCAAATCCGTCATCCACATTTTTCCGCCGTTCCAGCCGATCGGCAGACTCGAGTCATTATCCTGCGCATAGAGGGTATAAAGAATCCCCCACTGCTTCAGATTGGAAAGACAAATCACCCCCTGCGACTGCTCTCGGGCCTTGCGAAGGCTGGGCACCAGCACCGACAGCAGAACCGAAATAATCGCAATCACCACCAGCAGTTCAATCAGGGTAAACGCCTGCCGCTTTCGCTGTTTTCGGACTTTCATTCTTTCACCTTTCTTCTTTTATCTGCCTGTTCCGATAAAGGGAGGAGCTGTTTGAACAGCCCCTCCCTTCCGGTTTTTAATCAGGGAAAACAGCGGCCTGAAGCCACAATCGCGCCAGTTCCGCCGCATCCTCTAAATCAATGCGGTTATCGCCGTTGACATCCGCCGGCTCAATCAGCGGCTGAAGCATCGGGCTGGAGGCTGCACCGCCTTCCTGAGCCAGCCAGAGCACCTCTTCCGGCGAAAGGGCGTAATCATACACGCGGAAGTCATCAATCCAGCCGTCCACGAAACCGCCCGCACCGCCCGACCAGCGCCAGGCCCCGATGGAAAAGAACCCGTTCGTATCATCCACCGTCGGTGAATACGTGCTGAATGCCGGCATCTGAACAACCAGCCGGCCGTTTTGATAAATCCGCATCTGACCGGCGGAGGCACTCTTGACAAAGGCATAATGCACCCATTCGTCCTGCGGATGAGACGGATTGCTGTACAAATCCGTAGCGGAATAATAGCGGCTGCCTGTCCAGATCAGCGTATCGCCGCCCGCTTCATATTCAAACTTGCCTGTGGCATTCAGCCAATTGCCCAGCACCGCGCCGTCCTGACCGATTTGGAACAATTCGCTGTCGGCATCGCTCTGTCCGGGGTCCTTCATCCAGAGCGAAATCGTGGATTCAGCCCCCAGCGCCGGCGGAGCAGCATTCGGGTCGCCGACGTTGGCCGCCGCCGCAGGCACCTGCACATAGGCACTGTTGTTCAGATACAGACTGTTGGACCCGCCGATGCCGCTGCCGGGACCGCCCCAGACCGCATTGGGGTCCGCCCCCGGGACTATCGTGCCGTGATAGCCGAAGCCCGACAGGTCGCTGACGGCTGTGCCGGTCCCTTCCTCAAAGGCATACCAGAGCACCGGCCCTCGCGAAGGTGCCCGGGCAGTTACCCAGCTGCCCTCCCTGAGCCAGTTGGCGGCCAGTTCCACAAAATCATAAATATCCGCCACACAGTCCTGATTGATATCCGCCGGCACATACCCCCGCAGACACATCGGACTGCTCAGCCGCAGATTGTTGATTTGAACCGAACCGGCGCCGCCGGGGGTCGGAGAGGCCTTCGTTCCGATGCCGATGATGACCCGGCTCACGGCCGTCAGGTCCACCCCCTGCGCCGCAAATTCCTGCAAATTGATGGGCCAGAAATGGAACCACTCGTATTCCGACTGCTGATTGAGTTCTCTCACATCGCGATACTGAACGGTGCCGCTCTGGGCGCCGCCGTTGGATTCGAGCGTCACATAAATGGAATCGACCATGTTATCGTGGCCCTTGACATCCAGCGTCAGCAGCCCATTGCCGCCGCGCGTCCAGTCGGTCGAACAGCTCAGCAAATCCGCATCCGCCGCAACTTCCGTCAGATACGGAGCGGCGGTGTGGTCATAGGCAATCTCCATCGCCCCATTGTTCAACACCGCCCCGCTGCCCCAAACCGCCTGCAGAGCAGCCGTCGAAGCATAGTCAAACAAATCCAAATCCGTAAACGGACTGATGGTAAACCGCCAGACACCCGCCGCCTTGACGACCCCGCTCGATGTGGTTTCATCCACACGCCAATAATACGTTTGCCCTTTGACTACCTGACTGAGCGAAAGGACATAATTCGGGTCCGTCAGCGGCACCGTCCCCAGAAACTCCGGGGATGAGGTTGTGGCGTTCGCCACCGCCTCGGCGCTGGTTCCCAAATACACATAATGAACGCCGGTCGCCTCCTGAGCCGCTTTCCACCGCAGCGTAGGCCCATAGCCGCACCGGGCCGGGTCCTCCCAGGGAACCGTGCTGTTGTTGGCCGGAGAAAGCCACTCCGCCTGTGTGGTTCCGGAGTAGCTGAGCGAAATATTGTCCCAATAAATGCCTTTGAGCCAGTCGGAGCCGCGCAGCACCAACGTAACCTGTCCGGCACCCGGCGGGACAAGAAAATCATGATTATAGACCGTCCACACTGTCGGCACCGGATACTGATTATTTGCAAAAAGAATGAATTCATCATAGGCCACAAACGTTCCGTTCGGCTCGCGGTAGGTCATTTCGACCGTAGCATCCCCCCAGTTGTTTGAGCTGTACCAGCGTGTAACGACCACACAGCTGAAATGGAGAACCGAAATCGTATTCGGCTCAAAATAAACCGTTTGTCCCAGCTCCACCCCCGGCCATTCCTCCTGGCTTGGATACATCACCGCACAGGGGCTTCCGTCATAAGTAAAAGACGTTTCCATGGCAAACCAGGCATTATTGGGGTTGGCGATGTACACATACCAGCCGTCCGGGACGCCGTCCGTCCAGCTGTTCAGATTCCCGTTGACCAGCAGTTCCACCGCTCCGGCCTGCGCCGCCAGCATCACCGCCAGAACAGCCAGCCCCGTCTGTATTCTTCGCCTCATAACACGCACCTCCTAAAACCGAATTGCTCTTTATCCTGCCGGAAAACAGGACTCTGCATCCACAGACTCTCCCTTTCCGAGTGTCTATCTGTCTGCAAACCGCGTTTTTGAAAGACCGGCTGCGGCTTTTTCTGCACACCGCAGCCGGTTCTTCCCATCGTTCGCTTACCGGCGGCGTACCAGCGCAAAACCGCCCAGTCCCAGCAAGACCAGACTGGCCGGTTCGGGCACGACCCTCACATTGTCCACATACAGCGTGCCCCATCCGCCCATCGCAAACTTCACCTCGGCATAAGCCGCACCCGCCGGCGTCGTAAAGGTCTGGACAAACGAAGTCCACTGACCCGAATTCGGCGGCGTCAGCAGCGTAATCCACTGATAGCCCACATAACTCCAGCTCGAATCCCAGTACTTCAGATTGATGCCCGCATTGGCCCAATCCGTCGCACTGTACACCAGACTGAGCACATACTCCGCTTCGGCCGCCACGGCAAAGGTCTGTCCCATCTCCTGCCAGGCCCCGTCCGTCGCCGACCACATCTTCGCATTCGGAGTTGCGTCATAGGTATAGCCGGTTTCAATCGAAATGGACTGATTGACCGTATCCGGCACCCATGTCCACCAGCCGCTCAAATCACCTGTGTTGAAATCTCCGTTGGTCAGCAGATTGGCCCAAACGGAGCCGCCCAGCATCAGTCCTGCCGCCAGCAAACACATCATTCGTTTCTGCATCGTTCACACCTCCTCAAATTGGGTTCTTGCTTTCCATCCATTCCGCTCACACTACACACTTCACACATTTCATCGGGACAATTCGGCCTTTCAGCCGTTTTTTCGTTCAGTTTTCCAACATCAGCTCCAGAACCGGTTCGACAAAAACCGCCCAGTCTGCACCCAGACTGTCGCCGCTGTCCATCACGACCAGCGTCAGAAACCGCTGTGAGGAATCGAACGGAATTTCAATCGATTCCGGCTCGGAAAATCTCGAGATGGACCGCTTTTCAAAGACAACCCGACCGTCCAGAAGCACAAAGACATCCGCCAGCGTATTGCCGACCGCCGGGCGGGAACTTTCATCCGGCGACAAACCAAAAACGGCCTGAAATGTTCGGACCTGACAGCCCGGAACCGCCCGCCGAACCGCTTCCAAATCAACCGTAAGCCCGGCATTGCCGTAAAAGCAGAGTGCCGGCCGGCTTCTGCCTGAAGAGCCCTCCTCCCATATAAGCCGGAAATATTCCTCCCGTCGGGTCTGTTCGACCCGCCCGCCGTACACCCCGCCAAACCCTGCCCCGCTGGAAAACGGAATGTCTTGAAAACGAAGACCTGTTGAACTGATGACCCCGCCGCCGGAGGTCGGACGGCCCGGCACAAAGACTCCGTCAATGAACGGATGCTCCGGGGTTCTTACAAACACCGCCGGCCGGTTCCTCTCAAGTCGGGCATCCTGGAGCATCGACGCCCGTCCCGTCTGAACACTTAACCCCCATCCCGGCCGACCGCCGCCGAAGCCCGTCCCTCCGGAGACCGCATCCGCCAAATCAAAACGCTGTCCTCGCCAGACTACACCGGCCCGCGAGGAAATCTGACGGGCAAACAAATCCTGCCGAAGACGAATGTCCTGAATCGCCCCCTCCGGCCCCGCCTGTTTGGCCTGTCCCTCCTGCACAAGAACGCTCTGACGCGGTCCTCCTTTCGTTCCGCCGACAATCACCGATGCCTTGCCCTTGAGCATATGCACCTGAGCGCTGCCGACCCCGCTGACCTTCACGCCGAACTCCGTGCCCAAATCAATTACCTTCATCGAAGGCGTAGAAACCGTAAAACCGGTTGCGGACACCGGGCAGCGCACATAAACCTGCCCATAGGAAAGCCCCAGTTCCTCCCGGCCTTTAATCTGAAAGCGGGCCGGCCCCTCAATCACGGTTTCAGCACCGTCTTCATACGTAAGCCGAACATACCCTTCCTTCAGTACAAACGGTCCGCTGCCGGCATACAAGAGCCCTTCCGGTTCTCGAGCGGTTCCTGTCTCCGCCGCCCAAACGGCTCCGAGTGTATCCGCAATCCGTGCCGCCGGTTCATCCGCGGCCCCCGGGCGAAGTTCCAGCCAGACCAGCAGAAGCACCATCGCCGCCAGGGCCGCTCCCGCCGCAGCCAGTGAAAACCGGCTCGTCCGCTTTTGGACCCGAACAGGGGGCCTCGTTTCAGCGGGAATCGGTTTTTCCTCCGGCTCTATCTCCACCGCCGGAGCGGTTTTTTCATATTCTCCCAACGCCGCCAGAAACTGGGGATCTTCGCCCGATTCGCTCTGCATCGCCTCGGCATACAGCGATTGTGCCCGCCACATCAGGGCCGCAGCGTTCATCACCTCTTCCAGATACTGCTCAGCGGCCGAGGGGTCCGACTGGAGCCGCTTTTCCAGCACCGAAAACCGCTCCGGGGTAATCTCCCCTTCCAGCGCTTCCACAATCAAAAGCCCCAGTTCAAATTCATCGCGGCTGAAGGCCTTCATCGTTCCCCTCCTTCCGCCTGCAGATGGGCATTCACACACTGCCTCAGGAAAAGATGAATCCGGTTGAACCCTCTGTATAAACTGTACACAGACCGCCCCAACTGCTGAGCAATGTCTTTGATAGCCATCCCCTGCTCATACCGCCGATAGACCAGTGCCCGGTCGGACGGCTCCAGCCGCTTCAGACACTCTTCCAGCCATTGAACCCGCTGGTCAATCCGGGAAATCTGCCGGCAGGTCTGCTCAAAAAGCATTTCCATCGTCTCGCTGGAAAACTGGACCCGGCTTCGCCGCTGGGTCTTGCGGATATTGTTCAATTCATAGCGGGCTATCTGAAGAGCCCAGGCCAGAAAACTGGTTCCCGGCTCAAACTCCCCGAATCGCCGGCACATAATCATCACAACCTGCTGGAAAAGGTCCTCCGCATCCGCATAGTTGGGCACCATCGCCAAAATAAACCCGTAAATCCGCTTCTGATAAACCAAAAGAAGACGGACAAACTCTTCATTCTGCGACGAGCTGTTTTGTGCCTGAGGCGAAGAATCCATATCACTTTCCGTACCTTATCTAAATAGGATAACGTACAGTCGGAGTTTTTTTTGCGGTTTATTTTTGGAATGGGCCAAAGAAGAGGCTTTTAGTCCCCTTTTGCCTGTTTATGGTCAATGAAAAGGTCTTTCGGCTTGTTCCAGCTGGCTCGGCAAAGCCGGTCATTGATCGTCCGGCCGATGCCTTCATTGGGAACCGCAACAGCCATGATTTCCTCCAGCCCGCAGCGGTCAAGCCGGCGCATCGCTGCATACAAATTGCGGGCCGCCTCTTCTAAATTCCCCGATTCCGAAAGAACTTCCGCCGCGGCAAAATCCCCTGCCTCCGCCGCAGGCCGAAGCGTCAGCAGCCCCACCCGACGCCCTTTCGGGGGACCTATCAGCTCCGGCGTCAGAAACAAAGGCGTCCGCGGCGCATAATGATGCTCCAGACGGCCCGGCGCCTGCGGGGTATGCTCCGTAAACCCCACACGCTGCACCGGGCCGATCAGTTCTTCAATCTGTTCAACGGAAATCCCCCCGTACCGCAGCAAGAGAGGCGGCCGCACGGCCAGCGAAAGAATCGTGGACTCCACTCCTACCGAACAGGGCCCTCCATCCAAAAGAAAATCCACTGAATCTCCCAGCTGCTCGCGTACATGTTCGGCACAGGTTGGACTGACATGCCCGAACAGGTTGGCACTCGGAGCCGCCACCGGCACATCCGCCCGGCACAGCAGGGCCAGCGCCGCCGGATGCGCCGGCATTCGAATCGCCGCCGTCGGCAGCCCGGCCGTCACAATATCCGGCACCATCGGCTCCTTGGGCAGCACCAGTGTCAGCGGTCCGGGCCAGAACCGTTCCGCCAGCAGCTCCGCCTCCTTCGGAAAATCCCGCACCAGCCGCCGGGCCTGTTCAATCGTGCCCACATGCACAATCAGCGGGTCAAAACTCGGACGCCGTTTGACTTCGAAAATCCGCCGAACCGCCTCTTCATTCAGCGCATCGGCCCCCAGGCCATAAACAGTTTCCGTCGGAAAGGCAACCAGTCCGCCCCGACGAAGACAGTTCGCCGCCTGTGCAATTTCCTCCTCATTCGGCAATCCCCCCTTCGAAGCGTTTTTCCGGAGAATCCACTCGGCCGCTTCCCCAATATGCCGAACAATCGGGGTCCCCGCCGGCACTTCCTGACGGTGCTGCTGTCCATGGCCGGTGAGTACATAGACTCCTTCGGCACCGGCATTTTGAGCCAGTTCAATATCATGAGGATGGTCGCCGATGCAGAACGAACGGCGCAGGTCTATCGAATAATCGTCGGCGGCCTGCTGCAGATAAAACGGACGCGGCTTGATGCATTTACATCCTTCCTGCCGCTGATGCGGACAGACATAGACCTGCGTGATGACAATTCCCGCCTCCCGCAGCGTTTCCGTCACAAAACGGTTGACGCTCTCGACCTCCTCGGCACGGAGGATTTGCTGGGATATCCCTGGCTGATTGGTCACGATAAACAGAATGAAATGCTCCTGCAGACGCCGAAGCGCCTCGAAGGTTTCGGGGAAAAAAACAACCTCGGACGGTTGACGCACATACCCGATGTCTTCAATCAGGGTCCCGTCTCTGTCCAAAAAAACCGCCGGACGACGTGTTTGACTCATTTCGGATTCCGTGCTGGCTGTCTGACCACTGCGAGCGAGAGGAGTCGAACCCCCACGTCCTTACGGACACAAGGACCTAAACCTTGCGCGTCTGCCAATTCCGCCACGCTCGCCTGTTTATCCTTTCATCCAATCGCTGTCTTCCTCATCCTCAGGGCCGATTTCTTCCTCCTCCTCTCCATCAATTTCCCTTGCAAGGGCCTCCAGTTGGGCCTCATCCGGACGAGCCGGGGTCTTCGGTCCTGCCTGCACTTCTTCAATCTGGGCAATTCGCTTCTCGGCCTCCTGAAGAATCTTTCGGCAATGCGCAATCAGCTGCATTCCCTTTTCATACTGTTCCAGACTTTCCTGCAGAGGCACCTGCCCGCCTTCGATTGTTTCGACAATCTGGGAAAGAGCGCGAATCGCCTCTTCAAAACTCAGTTTCGACAGGTCATTTTGATTCCCGTCGGTTGTCTTTTTGGCCATGGGTTACTTCTCCTGCTTTGCCTGGCCGCGGGCCTCCACCCGGCTCGTAAACTGCTGCCTTTGGGCCAGTTCCGTCAAAATAATATCGCCGACATCAACTTCCTCCAGCCGGCGAATAACTTGTCCAGTCCGCATGTTGATTGTAATGGTATACCCGCGGCGGAGCACGGCCCGCGGGTCCATCGCCGTCAGTTTATTCTCCGCCGCCGACAATTGCAACCGCTTTTGCTCAAGCACCTTAGACAGCCCCTGCCGGGCCGCCGCCTCCATCCGCTCCAGACGAATCCGCTGGCCGGCAATCAGCCGCACTGGTTCCAGACGTCGTACGATATCTTTGGCCTGCTCCAGCCGTCGCCGCAGCCACTCGAACCGCTCCCGCATCACCCTGGCCAGTTGGAGCCCGGCCATATCTACCCGCTGCCAGGCCCGTTCCACCATTCCCTGCGGTTCACGGAAGACCCAGCTGGCCAGAATCGTCCGCAGCTGCTCGCGGGCTGTCCGAACCGTCGAATGCACCGAATGTACCAGCCGACGCTGAATCATCGCCAGCTGTTTGTGGACCTCCCGCTGGTCCGGTACGGCAATCATCCCCGCTTTGGTCGGTGTGGAGGCGCGGGCGTCTGCAACCAAATCCGCAATGGTCGTATCAATCTCGTGTCCGACCGCACTGATAATCGGAATTTTTGAACGGAAAATCGCTCGGGCTAAAACCTCTTCATTAAAAGCCCACAAATCCTCCATTGAGCCCCCGCCGCGTCCGACAATGAGCAAATCCAGCTGCAGTTGCTTATTATTGCGATTTATCCAATCCAGTTTCCGGGCAATTTCCTCGGCCGCCCCCTCTCCCTGAACCGGCACATCAAACAAAAACAGCCGCACAATCGGCCAGCGATGCCAAATGCTGTCGGCTATATCATGAACGGCCGCACCGCTTTTGCTGGTGACGATTCCAATCCGTTGCGGAAATTGCGGAATCGGCTTTTTGTACCGTTCCTCAAAAAGGCCTTCCGCCTTGAGTTTTTCATACATCTGCTGAAAGGCAATCTGCAGGGCCCCAATCCCCGCCGGCTGCAAGTCTTCGGCGTAAAATTGATATTTTCCTTGTGGAGAATAGACCTCGATATGACCGGTCGCCAATATCTCCATTCCGTTTTCCGGCTGAAATTTGATTTTTTGATATCGATTGGCCCACAAAACACAGGAAATCTGAGATTCTGTATCTTTTAATATAAAATAACAGTGCCCGCTTTGGTGTCGTTTCCAGTCGCTTATTTCCCCTTTGAGGATAAAACGCGAAGGCAAATGCCTCCGGATGGCTTCATTGACCATCGCATTTACCTGAGAAACGGACAAAATGATTAATTTATCTCGGGCCATAATCAATCTATTATATCCGATGTCGGATTTCGAACAATCTCTATCTCTGAAGAAGGAACATTTGTGTTCCACGAATGTTAAAATGGGAAAAATCTGAAATCTTTTTCAAATTCATGGAGATTTTCCCTTTTTTCTATCAATGGACCCTATGTCAGAAACGACTTATCTACAGAAGGTCCACGCCTACCAAGCGCATGTGCCAAACCTTCACAAGGCCGAAACAATCCTCACGATTGTTTCGGTTTTTTATTGGTTTCTGCCTGCTTTGTTCAAAATCAAAACGACCCGATGAGTGTTCCTGCTTCCACATCTCCATCAAAAACCCGCTTTTTTACGCGAAAAATTCGGTTTTTGCCGCAAAAAACCGGATTGCTGCTTCTCTGGCACATTCCTTGCACATCCTCCCTTCGACTGATAGTGCCTTTTGGGAGAACCTTCGATGATTCAGGACAAAACTATGATGAATCTGCTGGAAGCGGGAATGAAAGCCGAATGGCTTCGCCAGCAGACTATTGCCAATAATATTGCCAATATTAACACCCCCGGCTTTCGCCGCTCGGATGTTAAATTTGAAGAGGTTCTCAACGAGATGCTCCGGAAAAAAGGGTCTCTGGAGCCGGATTCGATAAAACCGGAGATTTATCAGCCGCAGAACACGCCGCTGAATGAATTCGACAATGACGTTTCGCTGGATACAGAAATCGGCGAAATGATCAAAAACTCCGTCAAACACAAGGCTTATATGCTGATTTTGAAGAAAAAATATCAGCAGATGGATGCGGCCATCAAAGTATCCGGCTGATTCGGAAGGGCTGAAGGATGAAAATCGATCAAACCAGCGTGTTTAATCCGATTGACATCGCCACATCGGGTCTGCGGGCCTACAACAAGCAGATGGAGGTCATCGGCTCTAACCTAGCCAACATCCAGACCACCGATGCGGGTGACGGGAAGCCCTATCGTCGGCTGGTGGCGGAATTCAAAGCCAAAGTGCAAGACAATCTGGCGGGCGTGGAACTGAGCGACATCATCCAGGACCCAAATGCCTTTCAGCGGGTCCTGATGCCGGGGCATCCGCAGGCGGACAAAGACGGCTACGTCCTGATGCCCAACATCAGCTGGTCCACAGAAATGGTCAATCTGAACCTGGCCAGCCGGGCTTATCAGGCCAACGCCGCTGTGTTAAGACGCTATAAACAAATGGTGGAAACCAGCCTCGAATTATTAAGATAAAAAGGATATCGTATGGCTGTACAATTTAATCCGAACATTCATTCCCCCAATCCGGCGATTCCCGCCGCCCTTCAATCTCCTCTGCTGCAGGAATCCAAAGCACCGTCGTTTACCGACAAGATTCTCGAATCGCTCCATAAGGTTAATGACCAGCAGAATCAGGCCAATCTGTCGATTCTGGACCTGATGGCGGGCAAGCAGCAGGACATCAACACGGTTGTCGCCGAGGTGGCCAAGGCAGACATGAGCTTCAAACTTCTTGTCGGCGTGCGCAACAAACTGGTTGAGGCCTATAAGGAAACCATGCGGATGCAGGTGTAAGGGCTTTGGGCAGACTTCCTTTATGACGGAACGCTATGGGGCTATTCGATAAAATCAATGCAGTCTGGCAGAAAGTCGGGCTGGTGCAGCGGGCACTTCTGGCGGCGCTGGTTCTGACGTGCGTCCTGACGGCGGTGCTGCTGACCCGCTGGGCCGCGCGGCCCGAGATGCGTCTGCTCTTCGGCAACCTGTCTCTCGAACAGGCCTCCAAAATTGCCGACAAAATCAGTGAACAGAACATTCCCTATGAAATCCGCGGCGGGGGCAGCAGCATCTTTGTTCCGGCCGAAAAGGTGCATGAACTGCGGGCTCTGGCCGCCCGGGAGGGTCTGCTGCCCCGAAACGGCGAGCCCGGCTATGAAATCTTCGACAACGAAAAACTCGGCGTCAGCCCTCTGGTTCAGAAGATGAATTACAATCGGGCCCTGCAGGGAGAGCTGGCCCGCACGATTCAGGTCTTCGACGGCGTTCAGTATGCCCGCGTGCACATCGTTCGGCCTGAACAAACCCTGTTTACCGGCAGCGAACAGAAGGCCTCCGCCTCGGTAATGCTCCAGCTCAAACCCGGCTGGCAGATCAGCCAATCAACCGTTGCCGCCATTGCTAATCTGGTTGCCGGAGCCGTCGAAGGGCTCACACCCGACCAGGTCACCGTCGCCGACAGTCAGGGACGCATCCTCACGCAGGCGGGCAAACTGGACAGCTACGCTGCCGGCGCCAATACCTATCTCGAATATCAAAACGCCGTGGAAATTGAGATGGCCAACCGGCTGCAGCGGGCCCTCGAACGCGTGCTCGGACCGAACCGCTCCACCGTGATGGTCAAGGCCACCGTGGATATGAACAGCGAATCGATCGTCCGAAAAACATACGAAAAGGGCATTCCGAAAGAAGAAACCATCGACGAAACCTCCACCATCAAGCAGTCCGCCAAAAGCTCAGAAGAGGGAGACAATACCCCCTCCTCCACTGAAAAGAAGGGCACCACCACTACGCAATATCAGCTGCCGGAAACCATCACAACCCAGACGAAAATTCCCGGACGCGTTACAGCCTGGTCGGTCTCGGTAATTGTGGACCTGTCCAAACCGTCCTCCGAGAATCCGGCAGGGGGAAACGAACAGAACCAGCAAACCACACCCGGAAACGAAAACAACCTGCTGATGTCTCTGGAAGACGTCAAAGAAATTATCCGCACGGCCATCGGACCGGATTTGCTCAGCGAGCAGAATCTGACCGTCAAACATGTGCCGTTTTACCGTCCGCCGGCCGAGCCCGTTCAGGCAGGCCCCAACTGGGACAGTCTGATTGAAATCGCCCGGCAGCTTTCGATGGGCATTTTGGCCGTCAGCGCTCTGCTGGTGCTGCGCATTTTTACCCGGGCCGCCGCCAAAACCGCCGCCCAGCCGGCGTCGGGCACTGAAATGATGCTCGGCGGTGCAGGGATGCCGATGCTGCCGGCCGGAATGGATACACCGGCGGCTATGCGGCGAATGATTGCCGCCCAGCTTCAGCAGAATCCGGAACAGGTGCGGACGCTCTTCAGTACATGGCTTGCGGAGGACCAGTAATCCATGCGGTTGAAGGGAATCCAGAAAGCGGCTCTCCTTCTGACCAGTCTGGATGCGGCTACAGCCCGAGAACTGCTCAAGGGCCAGCCCCAGGAGGTCATCCAGAGAATTGCGATGGAACTGTCGCAGCTGGACGCACAGGGAAAGCAAAACAGCGAACAGGCCCTTCAGGTGGCCCGCGAATTCTGCGGACATCTTCAGCAGGCCCAGGCGGGCACCCTGCATATCAAAAGTTTCGTCAATTCGCTCATCCACGGTACGGCCAGCAAAGAGAAAGCCGCCGAACTGCAGGCCCGAATGCAGCAGGCCGTCCGGGAGAAGGACCCCTTCCTCGTCATCGCCTCCGCTTCTCCCGCCCACATTGCCGCCGCACTCGAAAACGAACCGCCGCAGGCAGTCGCCCTGGTCTTGTCGGCCCTGCCCCCGAAAATCAGCACGGAGGTGCTCAATCGGCTTGCGCCCGAAAAAAGCCAGCAGGTCATCTGGCGGATGACGCAGGCCATTGAGGTATCGCCCAAGACGCTGCGGCGAATCGGAGAAATTCTCTGCAAACGCATTATGGACTTAAACCGGGAGGAATCTCCCGTCGTCAAGGAAACTGTTCCCAAAGAGGTCCTGCGCAAAGTCGCCTTGGTTCTGAGCGGACTGGAAAAAGAAAAACGGGACACTCTTTTAAAGGAAATTGAAGCAAGGGACAAAGAAACCGCCAAAACCGTCAAGGCCCTGATGGTGACCTGGGAAGACATTGTTAAAATTGAAGACCGCTCGCTGCAGCAGGTGCTGCGCAATGTCGAGCCGACAGTCCTGGCCAAGGCCCTCCACGGAGCCGACCCGGCGATTGTCGCCAAAATCCGCTCCAATATTTCCGAACGGGCCTCCCAAATGGTCGATGAAGAAATCTCCCTGATGGGCGAACCGCGCAAGAAAGACGTTCTGGCGGCGCGGGAAGAGGTGGTCAAGCCCCTCCGCGAAGCCAATGAAAGTGAAGAGCTGCTCTTTATTGAGGAGGAAGGATGAAAAAGACCGTGGTTCATCTGCCCTCCGGGGCGCCGATTTCCTCCGCCTGCGTCGTGGACAGGCCGCCGCGGACCGCCGCACCGGCCCCGCGCCCCCAGAATCCGCCGAATCGGCAGATTCAGCAGGCCCTGGCCGCCCTTCAAAAGGCCGCCGAACAGATGCAGGAAACCGCCCAGCGGCTTTTTGCCTCTCATCGCGAGCAGCTCATTCGGCTCAGTATTGAAATTGCCTCCAAAATCCTGGCCAAAGAGATTCAGGACCAAAACTATCAAATCGAGGCAATTCTTCGGCAGGCCCTGGAGGGAATCGAACAGGACCGGCCGATGACCGTTCGGCTCCATCCGCAGGACCTCCAGACCATCCAGCAAACCGCCGCAAAATCTGACGGAACGGATACACCGCTGATTCGCTGGATTCCGGACCCGACGATTCAGCCGGCCGAATGCGTCATTGAAACCGAAGAAGGAATTATTGAGTGGATTATTGAAGAACATTTACGGCGAATTTCCGACGCCCTGCTGAGCGGGGTTCCAACGCATGATAAAAACGGAAATGAAAACCTGCTCGATTGACTTGGAGCCGCTCTGTCAAACGGTGCGGACGCTGCGTCTGGCCGAACCGAAAGGCGTGCTGGTTCGCATCTCCGGCCTGATTCTCGAAAGCAGCGGCCCGTCCGTCGGTCTGGGCAGACTGTGCCAAATTCGGATGCGGTGCGGACGCACCATCGAGGCCGAGGTCGTCGGATTCCGGGACGGCCATGTCATCCTGCTCCCGCTGGATACCCTCGACGGAGCAGCCCCGGGTGATGTCGTCATCGCTCTGGACAAACCGCGGATGATTCCCGTCAGCCGGGCTCTGCAGGGCCGCGTCCTGGACGGGCTCGGACGGCCCATTGACCACAACGGTCCGATTCCGGCCGAGGAGTTTCGTCCCCTGCAGAGCACAAGCCCCGACCCCCTGCAGCGAAAGATGATTGACCAGCCCCTGCCGCTGGGCATCCGTGCCATCGACGGACTGCTGACCTGCGGGAAGGGACAGCGCATCGGCGTCTTTGCCGGCAGCGGCGTCGGCAAGAGCGTGCTGCTGGGAGAGATTGCCAACGGCAGTGCCGCCGACATCAATGTCGTTGCTCTCGTCGGGGAACGCGGACGCGAAGTGCGGGAATTTCTCGAGAAAGACCTCGGCCCGGAGGGTCGGGCCCGCAGTGTGATTGTCGTGGCGACCTCCGATTCGGCGCCCATCCAGCGGGTCAAGGCCGCCTTCACCGCCGTCACAATCGCCGAATACTTCCGCGACCGGGGCTGCAGCGTCCTGTTTATGATGGATTCCCTGACCCGGTTTGCCCAGGCGCAGCGGGAAATCGGTCTGGCCGCCGGCGAGCCCCCGACCACCAAAGGATACTGTCCGAGCGTTTTTGCAATGATGCCTCGGCTGATTGAGCGGCTCGGATGCTGTCCGCACGGAAGCATCACCGGCATCCTGACGGTTCTGGCGGAAGCCGATGACCTCAACGACCCGGTGGCCGACAGCGCTCGTTCGCTTCTGGACGGACATATCGTCTTAAGCCGAAAACTGGCGGACCGCGGACATTATCCGGCGATTGACATTCTCCAAAGCATCAGCCGGCTGATGCCGTCGGTGGCATCAGACGAACACAAAAAGGCCGCCTTGAAACTTCGGGAAATTTATGCCACCTATACGGACGCAGAAGATTTGATACAAATCGGCGCTTTTGCTCCCGGGAGCAACCGCCGCATTGACGGTTCGATTGCCCTGATAGACCGCATCCGCAATTTCCTCATTCAGCCCATCCGCCAACGGTGCCCCTTTGAGCAGACCATCCAGCAGATGAAGGAGATTGCGGACGCCTGGGACCGGCTTCTGTCTGACGGAGCCGCCGAGAAAACCGCCGCCAGGCCCAAAGGCCGCCTGAATCCGCCTGCGGCAGGAGGTCCGAAATGAAAAAGTTTGTCTGGAAGCTTCAGCAGCTGCTGACCCTGAAGGAAAAGCAGGAAAATGCCCTGCGGGCCGACATTGTCACCCTGACCGAACAGACAATGGTTGTCAAAGGCCGCATTCGGGCGATGCAGATGAGACTGCGGGCTCATCAGCAGGAAATCCGGTCTCTGCCGGAAGAGCAGCGGATTGCCGCTCAGTCCCTTTATGCCCAGCAGGCCCCTGTGGCGGACACCGTGATTCGGCAGCTGACCGAACAGGCACGGGCCCTCGAACAGCAGCGACGGCGAAAACTGGATGATTACCTGCAGGTCCGCAAATTCCGCAAGGGGCTGGAGCGGCTTCGGGAAAAGGCGCGGCAGCGCTACCAGTATGAAATGCTTTTGGAAGAACAGAAACAAGCGGATGATTATACCCATCTGAACTGGAACCGTCCGGCGGCGGCCACGGCATAACCCCAATCCGCCTGCGGACAGGAGACAAAAACTATGAAAAAAATGCAATTGCTGATTCTGATTGCGGCCGGCATCGTGTGCTTCGCGACGGCGTTCGGCGTCAGCTGGCATCTGAAAAAAAAGCGTGCCGCTCTGCCGCAGCCGCCTGCGGCGGCATCTGCGGAAGCCCCCGCGGCGGCGGCACCGAACCCGGGACCTTCGTACCTGCTGGCGGCCTCTGAGGACTATTCGCCCGGTTTATCCGAACGGCAGCTGCAGAATCTGATGGAAGAACTTCGCGCCCGCATGCAGGATTATCGAACCAAGGAAAAACAGCTCGCTCAGGAGGAACAGCGGATTCAGATGGCGCATCAAACCATCCAGGAGGAAATCGACCGGCTCAATCAGCTGCGGGCCAAACTGGCTGTGCTGGCGCAGGAAATTGAGCAGAAACAGCAGCAGCTTCAGAACAGCATCGTCCGGATTGACGCGCTTGAGCAGGCCAATTTTCAGCGTTTGGCCGCCACCTATGACAAGATGGATACCACTCAGGCCGCCCGCATCCTGGCGGCGATGGCCGCCGGACCGCAGGCCGCCGACGCCGTCAAAATCCTCTACTATATGTCGGAGCGTACCACCGCCAAGGTGCTCGGAGAAATCGGGGCTGTCCAGCCCGAGCTGGCTTCCGCCATCAATCTGAAACTGAAACGAGTTGAGGAGATTCGCTGAACCCCTATGGATCTTGCAACGATTATCGGTTTGATTCTCGGCTTTTCCGTCATTATCGTCTCGATTGCCATGGGAGGCGGGGCAATGGCCTTCGTCCACATCCCCTCCATGTGCATCGTCGTGGGAGGAATGCTCTGTGCCACCATGATTCACTTCTCGCTGCCGCAGTTTCTGGGCATTTTCTCCGTCATCAAAAAGGCTATCCTGGTAAAAGTCCCTTCTCCGAATGAACTGATTCAGCAAATGGTCAATTATGCGGCCATCAGCCGACGCGACGGCGCCCTGGCCCTGGAAGAACACATTCGAAAAACCGACATTCCCTTCCTGGCTAAAGGGCTCCAGATGCTCGTGGACGGTCAGGACGAAGAAAAAATGCGGGAGATGCTTTCGCTGGAAATCGATGCCCTGCAGGAACGGCACGCCCGCGGCAAAAAAATCCTCGAGTTTATGGGGGCCTCCGCACCGGCCTTCGGAATGCTCGGCACCCTCATCGGCCTGGTGCAGATGCTCCGCAACCTCACTTCGCCCGACCAGATCGGGGCCGGAATGGCCGTCGCCCTGATTACCACCTTTTACGGGGCGATTCTGGCCAATCTGATTTTCATCCCGCTGGCCGGCAAACTCGGGCTGTATTCCCAGGCGGAAATCACCGCCATGCAGATGATTCTTGAGGGCATCTGCACCATCAGCCGCGGCGAAAACCCCACCATCGTCCGGGAAAAAATGCAGGCGTTTCTGGCTCCCAATCACCGGGAGGAAATCAAAGCCAATATCTAACGTATGGCAGGCACGAAAAGGAAAATCGAAGACGAACAGCCGGGGGCGCCCGAATGGCTGGTTACCTTCAGCGACTGTATGACGCTGCTGCTGACTTTTTTTGTCCTGCTGATCAGCTTTGCCACCTTTGAAAAAGAAACGTTCGTATCGCTGGCCCAGTCCTTCGCCCAATCCCTGCCTTCAATCGGATGGTCTCGAGTCACCGACCGTGACTCGTTCCAGAAAAAACAGCAGACCAATGACCAGGTGGACCAAATCAAAGGAACCGAAACCCGGACCAATATCACGCGGATGACCAGCAACTTTATGAAGGAAAAAAAGCCGCTGGATTTCCGCAACCTGAAAGTCTTTACGGTCCCTTCGGACCAGTTCTTCTGGGGACAGGGCGCCGCTATTTCTCAATCCGGACGGGAAGTCCTGACGGCACTGGCCAAGTTTCTGGGCTCTGTCACAGGACGCATCGTTATTGCGGAAACCGGTCCGGAAGACAAAATGGAGCTGTCGCTGGCCCGCTGCATGGCCGTGCTGGACTATCTGACTCAGGAGGGGGGGCTGACTCCGGAACGCTTCAGCATCTCGCCGACTACCACTCAGCGCACCGCTCCGACGGTGCGGCAGCTGGAAATCACCCTGCTGGAACGGAGCATCTACGAATGAGCCGAAAAAAAAACCAACCGAGTTCCAGCGGCGGGGCCCCCGCCTGGATTGTCACTTATTCAGATATGGTTACCCTGCTGCTGACTTTTTTCGTGATGCTGCTCAGCATGGCCAGTTATCAGGTGGAACAGCATAAATTCCTGGCCGGAACCAACTCGTTCCGCCGTGCCCTGACCGATTTGGGCTTAAGCGGCTTTCTGATTGAAAACAAAAGCAGTCAGGAATTTGAACACCCCAAGCCCACCTACAACATCGATGAAGGAAAAGATGAAGAAAAAGACCGTTCCATCGACGCCCGCACAGAAATCCTTCGGCGAATCCTGTTCGAAATTGAACGCAAAATGAAAATTTCCCCTTCGCAAATCGACGGGGTTTCCAAAACGTTTCTTCCCATGAAAATCCGGTTTGCTCCCGGCAGCGCCGCCCTGGATGACAAAGCCAAAAAAGACCTTCAGACGGCCTGGAATCAAATCTGTATCTCCGTCACCGGACGTGAGGCGATGCTTTATATCCTCGGATTAGCCGCCGATGAAAAGACCCCGGCCGCGCAATTCACCCTTTCCGCCCGGCGGGCCAAAGCCGTCAAAGACTATCTGGAAACCCTGAATCCTTCCGACAAAAAAATTCCTATTTTCTGCTGGGGGGCCGGGCGCGGCGGGGAATGGACCAGCCGGAACGGCTTAATTACACCCCAAACCCAGATTCTAATAACCCTGATTCTTGAAAAATAACTCGTAAAACCCTTGTACAATTCTGTTCGTTTTCCTGACGCTGGACCTTCCCAATCGCACGGGAACAGCGAAAAAAGCCCTTTTGTCCCGTCGGCACAGATTTTGCACACTCTCTCCTGCAGCAAACACGTTTTTTCCCTGCAGGAGACGGTTGAATGCTGAAAAAAAGGCTCATAGGGCTCGGGTTGGTCTTTGCCGTATGTCTGGCTGGACAATGGGGCTTGTCCGCCCACCTGAGCGAAGCGTCCGGACCCGCTCAAACCGCTCCGCCGAACTGGCTGGAGTCCCAAGCGCCCGCTCAATCCCAAAATCTGGACAATCTGCATCAAAATCTTGTCCGACAACTCTTAGTGATGACCTTCATCGTCGCCCTGTTCGGCGGGGCGCTCTGGTGGTTTGTCCGTAAATACAGCAAAGGACTGCTGGTCGGCAAGGGACGATTCATTACAATTCTCGAAACCATCCCTCTGGGGCCTCGAAAAACGGTTCATCTGCTCGAGGTCGGCCATAAAAAACTTCTGATCGGCAGTACGCCGGACAGCATTCGCCTTCTGGCGGACCTCACAGAGCCCGACCAGCCGAGTTCTTCTCAAAAGGATGCCTCGCAATGAGACGCATCGGATTCCTCCTCTGTCTGCTGGTGTGGGTTCAAACGGTCTGGGCGGCACAAAGCCCTGCCCCGCAGCCCGCTGCTGCGGCCGGTCAGAGCGCCATGCCTACCCTCGAAGACCTGCTGAACCTGATTGACAAGGCCTCGACCGACCCCCAGCAGCAGACACCGACGCCCTGGAGCGGACCGATTCGCCTGGTGTTTCTGTTTACGCTGCTGGCCCTGCTGCCCAGCATTCTGGCGATGATGACCTCCTTTACACGCATTGCCATCGTGCTCGGCTTTGTTCGGCGGGCCTTAGGCACCCAAAACATCCCCCCCAATACCGCCCTGCTGGGGCTGGCGCTTTTTCTGACCCTCTTTACGATGGCCCCCACCTTTTCCAAAATTCATCAGGAAGCCATCCTGCCGTATCTGAATAATCAAATGGAGCTCCCGCAGAGCACCGAAATCGCCAGTGCCGCCCTGAAAGAGTTTATGCTGCGCCAGACGCGAACCTCCGATCTGGCGGTGTTTGTCAACATGGCCCGCATCAGCCCGCCCTCTCAGGCATCGGACCTGCCTTTGCATATCGTCACACCGGCCTTTGTCATCAGCGAGTTTCGAACCGCCTTCGAAATCGGATGCCTGATGTTTGTCCCCTTCCTCCTGCTGGACCTGGTGATTTCCAGCGTCCTGCTCAGCGCGGGGATGATGATGCTGCCGCCGGTGATGATTTCACTGCCATTTAAACTGATTCTGTTTATTCTCGTGGACGGCTGGGGAATCCTGGCCCAGGGATTAAGTTTAAGCTTCAAATAAAGGAACAGACAGATGACAGCGGACTATATCCTCTACCTCGGACGTCATACAATGGAAACCGCCCTGCTGGTCTCGGCACCGATTCTGATTGTCTGTGCCGGTCTGGGCATCCTGATTTCTCTGTTTCAAACCGTCACCTCCATTCGCGATATGACTCTGGCTACAGCCCCGAAGCTCATCGGCGTGGGCATTACCACGCTGTTCTTCGGACACTGGATGCTGCAGATTCTGATGAAGTTCACCTACGAAATCTTTACCCAAATACAGACCTACGGACAGTAGCCTATGGACCTGTTCGGCGGAAAACTTTTTGGTTTTTTCCTCATCCTGACCCGTCTGGGGGCCTTTTTTGCCGCCGCCCCCATGTTCAGCTGGGAGGTGCTTTCGGTTCAGCTGAAGATTGCTGTGGCAGTCGTATTGAGCCTGTTTTTCACCCTGCTGGCGCCGGCACCGGCACCGGCCGCAGCGGCTCCCATCGAAATGGTCCTGCTGCTCGGCCAGGAAGCCCTCTACGGGCTGGCGATGGGAATTGCCGCCTATTGCCTCTTCAGCGTTATCCACATGGCCGGTCAATACATCGAACAGGAAATGGGCCTGAGCATGGCCCAGGTCTTTGACCCGTTCACCGGTGAAGAAGGGCACCCGCTGGCCCTGCTGCTGGAGGTTCTTTTTATCCTGCTTTTGTTTGCCACGAACAGTCATCTGCTGCTTGTGCAGATTCTCTCCCGCAGTTTTGAAAGATATCCGCCGACCAGCACGCCCCATCTGGGCCGGCTGACTGAAAGCATCCTCCAGGCCGGCTCAGCGATGTTTCTGCTGGCCCTGCAGATGGCCGCACCGCTTTTGGCGGCCTTTATGCTCCTGATGGTCGTTCTGGCCTTTATGGCGCGGGTCGCTCCCGAATCCAATGTCCTGTTTCTCAGCTTTCCCCTGCGAATCGGAATGGGTCTGATTCTGCTCGGATTTTTCGTTCCCTATATCCATAGTTACCTGCAGCACTTTGCCCGCTGGCTCGAGCGCCTGCTGCCCCTCTAAAACCCTATGCCCGAACCGAACCGTACAGAACACCCAACCCCGCGGCGCCTCGAGAAGGCCAGAGAGGAAGGACATTTCCCCCAGAGCCAGGAGATGCTCTCGGCTGTCTCGCTGATTGCCCTGACCTTGACAACCGCCCTTTGTGCCCCCTGGCTTATCCGCTGGTCCAAACAGCAGCTTTTGTCGGGGCTTTCCTGTCAGACGCTCTGGCTGGACAACCCGCAATCCTTTCTGGCATTCGCCGATTCCCTCATCCTCGACGTGCTGAAAGTAACCGCCCCGTTTCTGCTGGCTTTGACCGCCGCCGGGGCTGCCGGATGCATCGCCGTCAGCGGCTACAACTTTGCCCCCAAAGCGCTGGCCTGGAAACTGGAAAATCTTAACCCGATGCGGGGTCTCAAATCGCTCTTTTCCCCGGAATCCCTGATGCGGCTGGGGTTGTCTGTTGTAAAAATCCTCTTTTTAGCCGTGATTGTCTGGCTGTATGTACACAACAAACTTTCCTCCCTGACAACCTTTCAATGGATGCAGCCCGAAGAGATTCTGGCCTCCATCGGGCGGCTGCTCTTCGGGATTTCCATCCGCATCTGCGGGGGCCTGCTGGTTCTGGCATTTCTGGACCTTCTTTATCATCGCTGGCGATTCATCGAAAACCTCAAAATGACCAAACAGGAAGTCAAGACCGAACACCGCGATACAGAAGGCGCCCCGGAAGTCAAATCCAGAATCCGCCAAAAGCAGTTTGAAACCGCCATGCGGCGGATGCTTCAGGAGGTCCCGAAGGCCAATGTGGTCCTTGTCAACCCCGACCATGTCGCCGTCGCCCTTCGATATGACCCCTCCAAAACCCCTGCCCCCATTGTGGTCGCCAAAGGCGCCGACCACCTCTGCGAAAAAATCAAAGAAGTGGCTCGTGCGTACGGTGTGCCCATCCTGCGGCGCCCGCCTCTGGCACGCGAGCTGTACGCCACGGTCAAACTGGGCCAGCCCATTCCGGAAAAACTGTACACGGCCGTTGCCGAAATCCTCGCCCTGCTGCATCGGCTCCGGCACAGCAGATAATCCTTGCCCCCTTCTGCCGGCCGGCTATACTGAGGGCAGTTTTGGATGAGGAAAACCCAGATGAACGCCCCGATAACCGGTCTATCCATGGAAGACAGAGCCGGCTGGAGCCGCACCGAACGACTGTTCGTCGGCACGGCCGCGATGCTTCTTGTCGGCATTCTTCTGCCCTGGTCTGCCGCAATGCTGGATATCCTCTGGATTCTTCATCTGTCCCTGACGGCGGCCGTAATTCTGACCTGCCTCGGGGCCCGCAATACAAGCCAGCTGGACGGTTTCCCCCTGCTGACGGCCGGCGCTTCCATGCTCAGTTTTCTGACCGTTGCCGGCTGCCTGAGGGCCGTTGTTTTTCATCGTCAGGCCTGCGGACGGCTGGTCGAAATGCTTGGCGAAGCCCTCACCTCGTTCGAACCCCTGCTGGCCCTGCTGTCGGTCTTTATTCTCGGTTTTCTTCTGCTGTACCTGGTTCGGCTGGCAGGGAAGCGGATGCACGCCGCCGTCGAAGACTACTTCTTTCGGATTCTTCCTTTCAAAAGGGCCGGGCTGGAAACAGACCGCTCTCTGCAGCTGCTTTCGGAGGAACAGGCCCGCCTGCTGGCTGACAAAATCCAGCGGGAAGTGCGATTCTATGCCTCTATGGAGCAGATTCGCAAGCTGCTGCTGGCTCAAATCACCGTCCATCTGTTTCTGCTGCTGACGGCCTGGCCGCTGGCCTGGACCGCCGAATGGCTTCAGTCCGCTTCCAGTCCTTCCGGACTGTCGCCTCTTGCGGCTGCGGCCGCCGCCCTGACAGGGACGGCCCTGCTGGCCTGGATTCCTCCGGCTTCGGCGGCCGCCGCCTGCGCCGCTCTGCTGTCCAAAGACTCTTTGGCCCTGCCTCGAGCCGACAGCGCGGAACAATCCGTTCCAAGCCGCACCATACGAATTCAGTCCTCTGTTTCAGGCCGAACAGAAGAAATTGAAATCCTCAATCCGCAGTCCCTGCAGGAACCGCCCAAAAGCACTTCGGTCCCAGAGCAAGTTGCCGATTTTGAGCCGTCCGGCTCGTCTGATTCATCCCTTCCCTTTCCAGAAATCCGTTCGCTGACTTTTGAGGGTACGTGCCCGGAAGACTACTATGCGTATCTGGCTGAGCTGTTCAGCCGGCCTGAGTTCCGGCGGTCTTATCTGCTGCTCACTTCCGAATCCGTTAAAGACCTGCCTGTCCATACGGCAGTTCATCCGGCCCTGCATCTGGCCCGACAGAAACAGAAAGTCCTGCTGCTGGATGCCGACCCCCGAAATGCCGCCGCCAAAGTCTTTGCCCTCCGGCCGGAAATGCTGACCGTTCCGACAGCTGTTCCACGTCTCAATCATCTTTGGCTTCAGTCAATTCAGCTGGAAGAATGGATGCAGAAAACGGCGGAAGTGCCCGCGGATGATTCCTTCTGCCGGCTGATTTATGCTCCTCAGAAACTCCCCCTGCCTTCCCCACCCCCGTCCCGCGCAGACACATCAGCCTCTGCGGTCCGCATTGTTTTCTTCAGCCCCAAGCCGCCGGAACAAGTCCGTCCTCTGTTTGCCGGATGGCCCTGCATCTATCTGCTGGCTCCGCTTTGGGCCGCTTGCAAGACCGATTAACGGGCCATATTCAGACCGGACATCTGCTGCTGAATCAGCTGCAGCGTCCTCTCCAGCCGTGCATACTGATTTTTCAGACGCGTTTCCACCCGACTGAGCCGTGATTCCTCCCGGCTGATTTGGCTGTTGGTGCTGTCAATCCGGCCCTGCACGCTTTTCTGAACCAGCGGTACACGCCCGCCGCCGAGCTTCAGCAGATTATCCACGGTATCGTACAGGCTGCCGGCGAATCCCTGTTTGACATTCACCAGCGCATCAAAGGTCCCGTCCTGCGACATATCGACCGTCAGCACCAGGCTGTATTCCGGATATCTCGGATACCCGCCGCTGCTGGTAGTTTCCGTACTCCCATACAGAGTATTGCCTTCAATCCGCATCGCACGAGCCGTCGACCAGTCCTCCGTTTTGAGCTTGATCTGGGCGGAGGTAATGACGCCTCCTTCCACCGTCACCCGCACATCGTACTGTCCGCCCTGGGTGTAGCTGCTGGCCTGATAAAATTTAACGGTATTCGAATTGCTCGAGCCTGTCTTGGTGGCCCCGATGAGCGACAGCACTCCCTGATAGTTGTCCACCAGGGCCTTTTCCAGTTTACTGCTGTCCAGGGTCAGGGTGCCGTCGGCCTTGAACTTCAGCCCGATATCTGCCGGCTTGACAAAAGCATCCCGCTCCGTAAATCCGGCCGCATTAAACAGAAGCGGCGAACGAATCAGACTCGTAATCGTTGTCAGACTGTATTCCGAAGACAGAATTCCCGTCTTCTTTTCCTTCTCATTATACGTTGTCTTTTCTTTCAGGAAAGAAACCGCCGCGTTATATGCATCGACCATCGCCTGGAGTTTGTCTTTCAGCGTGGTCGTATCGCGGTTGAGCGTTACCTCGACGCTCTTGTATCCGTCCGTGTCATTGCCGGTGGTGCTGTGCAGATTCAGCGTCACGCCGGCAATCACATCATCAATCGTGTTGGTGCTTCGGCGAATCCAGGTGTTTACATCCGCATCATCTCCCGGCGGATACCCATCCACTTTAATCAGTGCATCCTGAGCCCGCTGGGTTTCCAGAAACGTGGAGGGCGCCAGCAGCGCCAGACTGGAGGCAATTGAACCGCCGACCGTCGTTTCCGTAAAGGTCGGAGCCGTCCAGACCGCCGACGAGCCGTCGCCGGCCACCAGCTCCAGCGAAATCGATAAATCGCTGGCCCCGCTGGTTCGGTCCGTCAGAATCAGCGCCCCCTCTTCCAGACGAACGCGGACCGTTCCTCCATAGGCATTTTCTATGGCACTGATGAGCTCTTCCACCGTGGTGTACTGATTGACCTCAAAAAATGATTCCACCGGTGTTCCGTCCCGCAGGGTCCCCTGAATCCGAATCCGGTCCGGCGTCGAACCTGTCCCAAAGCCCGAGCTGCCCTGCAGCTGCGACAACCGCGTGGTCAGCGAGGCATTTTTCCCATTGGTTGTTTTCAGCACGGACGATGTATGAACATCCGTATTGCTCGAATTAATCGAAATCTGATAATTGGAGCCGCTTTCCCGACCGCTCAAAACCAGATGATACCGGCCGGCGGGCGACTGATAATCCAGAATGCTCGCCGTAATTCCCGGATTATCCGGGTCGTTGTTAATCAAATCCACAAGCTCCTGCAGCGTCGTCGTTGCGGTAGTCTGGACCACAAACTCTTTGTTGGCATACGACAAAATCAGATTGCCTTCGCCGACATACTGCGTTTTGTACTGGAAGCCGTTGTGAACCCAGCGGTTGGCCGTGGCCAGCTGACGAATCTTTACATTATGCGTCCCCTCAAAGGCACTGCTGGAGGCCGTGGCCGTCAGCATCTCCTCGCTGCTCGTCTTGGCCTGATAGGTGCGCAGCTGGCTCGAATCCGACAAGGCGCTCAGCGCCGTGCGAAACGACGACAGCTTGCTGCTCAAATCGCTCACCGCCGTCCGTTTTTCTTCCAGCGTCTTCAAGCTCGACTGCAGACTGCTTAGACGGCGGCGCTCAATCTTCATCAGCTGCTCCACAATCGCCGCTGTATCAATCCCTGTCGAAAGACCGGTTAATTGGATGGAAGCCATCGTTTTCCTCGTTCGAAACCGTCTTGCCGAAATCGCACAGTTTTTCTCCTTTAAATTATCGGCAGCAAAACCCTTTCCTGTAATCTTTCTTCCGCCGGCTTCACATCTGAAAAACCAGTTCGCGGTCCGGACGCTCTGCTTCCAGCTGGTGGAGGATTTGCTGAAGCATTTGCCGGCTGTCCTCGGACAAATTCAGTGTTTTATCGGACAGCAAATCCCGACATATTCGAACCGCTTGTCGGACATTCTTCTCTTGGATTGCTTCCTGGATGAACTGGAAACCTTCTCGGACCAAAATTTCCGCCCTTTTTCGTCTGTATTTTTCGGCACATTGGGCAAAAAGTTCCCCGTTTCTGTCCGCATAGGTCTCCGCATGTTTTTCAAAAATGGAAACTACATAATCCCAAAAAATCCGCCGGCGTTCATACGCATCGCGCTCCGCCGCCGCAGCGGGACACAGCTGCTCCGGAGAATACCGTTCCAGCATTTCCTCCAGACAGCGAACCGTAATGGAATGACGCTGCTGAAAGCAGACCGTGTTGGCATCAGATAATCTTCGATAGAAATAATCGGAAATCCCCCCGACCATTTGAAACCGTATCTGAGGTCCGCAGCGGCACAGGAAATCAAAATCCTCCACATTGTCCAGTTCTCTCAACAGGCCGGTCTTTTCGAACAGGGCCCGCCGCTTCAGCGAGCCGGCATTCGGAATCGGCGAATTGCCCCGGGCAAACAGCAGAGTCGGAAGAACCGCGGAATTGTTGATTGGTTCATACTTCCACACAATTCCTGTCGGCTGGCCGGCCTCATTGACCAACGTCAGTTTTTCGGGATAATAATAATCATATCCCGGATTCTGCACGGCAAAAGCGACCATCCGCTCCAGATAACTCGGCCCGATGAAATCATCCGAATCAATCATCATCACAAAATCGCCGCGGGCCTCTCGGATTGCCCGATTTGAGGCAGCCGCCGCATTCTTGTGCGGCTGGGAGAAAAATCGGATTCGTCGGTCCCGAAACGACTGCACAGTCTTCGCCGTGCCGTCTGTACTGCCGTCATCCACAATAATCAGCTCAAAGTTTTCGTAGGTTTGAGCCAAAACGGATTCAATCGCCCGCCGGATGAACCGCTCTGTATTGTACGCCGTCATACAGATACTCACCAAGGGAGTCGAATCCAGCCGGCAGCACAAGTCAGAAGCCGATGAAGACGAAAGCGGCTCTGATTCTGGTTCAGACGCCAACGCATATTGACCGAGAACACCGTCTTTTTTCAGAACAGAGACGACCTGCTGAATCGGGGCGTCTACCGCAAGCCACAAAACGATTTCATTGACTGTCTGAGAACGAACTGTTGGAGGAACAGCAATCTTCTGAATCAGCAGTTCCCGGTTTTCCCGGAGAAGCCAAACCAAAAACTGAATATGGAAATCCTTCTGAAGGGCTTCCCGAAGCTTCTGGCCGAATACCTCATTCGGATTCCGTTTCTCCTCGGCGGCTGCCGGCTGACTTCGCCGCCAAAGGGCGTTGATTTTGGCCCGTCCCCAGTACAGCCACCCGGAAGCAGGCTGATGGCTCCCAAGACTCAGCGAGTTCGGAACCTGGCGGATCAGATACAGCGGCTCCGGAACAAACCAGATGCCTGTCACCTCCTCCATCTTATGATAGATATCTTTGTCCTCTGCACTTTCCAGTTCGATATCGTGCAGCGGAGTCCTGAAATAATCCTTCCGTTTGTAGGTGCGAAATGCGCTGATAAACCCGCCTGCCTCCAGCGTCGTCTGACCGGGAGGAATCGGCCGGCAGAAACCGAGCCTTATCGGCTTCAGGTCCTGGTCGCAAAGAATATGCTGCGAATAAATAAAACCGCATTCGGGATGCGCCTCGTGGGCCTCGAGCATTCGTTCCAGAGCCGTCGGAAGCAGGGCGTCATCGCTGTCCAGTTCTCCGAACACCTCAGCCCGAACGGCCGCTGCACCGGTCAAAATCGCCTGCGAGGCCCCCCGCCGAACCGGATGACGAATCAGCCGGATACGCGGGTCGGACAAATAAGACTCAATGATTTCCACAGAATTGTCTGTGGAGGCATCATCTACAATAATCAATTCCCAATCCGATATCGTCTGAGTCAGAACCGACTCGATAGCCTGACGAATATACGGCCCTTTGTTGTAATTGCGCATAATCAGAGAAAACCGAGGTCTGGAACCGTCCAACGGCTTCCGAAGGCTTTCTTTCATGCCTGATACAGCGTGTGGGCCTTTGTCCGCTGCCGGGTTCTGAATCCCACCGGCGGTTTCCTCCGATTCCGGCACAAACGGCCGGCGAACGTATCCGCAGGCATTTGCGTACAGAGCACGAATCAGCTCATCCTCGGCTCTTCCGGCCCCGGAACTGTTTTCAATCCCGTTGGGATTCTGGTAATAGAGCCCCAAAACCTCCGGCACCAGCATCAGTTTGCGGGTCTGGGAAATCCGCAGGGCAAACTCGTAGTCGCCGGAGGATTTCAGACGGCCGTCAAAATACCCGTATTCCTCATGCACATCCCGGCGCCACATCGGCTGCGGTCCGCAGTAATACTTCTTCAGCAGCAGCTCCCGCGAATACGGCGGAAGCTCCATTACCCGAGAGGGCGTCTTGTTCCGCCAGGTTTGATGGGGAATCTGCGTAATATAAAAATGCGAATACACATAGCTGACATCGGGATTCTGCTCCAGAACCGAGGCCAGTTTTTCCAGCATGTCCGGCGCATGGCGGTCATCCGTATTGGCATTGGTAATGTATTTTCCCCGGGCCAGCCGGATTCCCCGATTCCACGCCGCATAAACCGTTTCCCGCTCTTCCGTACGGACATACCGAATGTTCGGATAGCGGGCCTGAAACTCCTGAACAATCGCTCGTTCGTTCTGCCGGGAACCGCTGTCCACAACAATGATTTCCATTGCCCCCTTCTGAAAAAGCGTCTGTTCAACCAGGTCCTGCAGACATCCGCGGATGAATTCCTCGCTGTTGTAGGCGGAAACAATCGCGGACACCAGACAGTCCCCGCTGCGCCCGTCGGACAGAGACCGGCCCAGAACATCCTCAATATCCAGACCTTGGAAATACTCCGGCCCGTATTGTTTCAGCCAATCCCGAACCTGCCGTTCATACCAGGGATTGGGACGCTGATACACCTTCGGGTCAAAATCGGCATAGTGCCGGAACCACTCGGGGTCCGCCGGTTCCAGATGAAGGTCCCGTTCATCCTTGCTGGGGGCATAGAGTTTGTTGATCTGGTCCACAGGCTTCTGCGGGTTGCGAATCCGCTCCAGACACCGATACCAGGCCTGCTTCCAAAGCAGATTGTCCCAGTTGACAAACTGGAAGTGCAGCACGCCATGTGAATACCCCTGGAGGGTTAATTTTCGTCCCCGCAGACTGGAAGGAACGCGCGGCGTGTGAATAAAATCGGAGGCATACGAACACTGCCCGTCGTCGCAAAAGACAAAGGGCTTGTAGTTGTTTGTCCAGACCGACCCATCCCGGCGATACTGGTGCGGACTTCGCCACAGAGCAATCCAGTTCATCCACAAGTGGTCTCCGGGCTGCATCGCCAGAATCATGTTCCGCAGACAATTGTCCGTCAGAAAATTGGAGGTAAAGGCCTCATCGGCATCCAGTACGATAAAATGGGTTCCGCCGATTTCCCGGCCCGCCAGCAGCACCCGGTTTCGGTCGCCCGGTTCATCCCGGAACCAGCAGTCTTTGGTCAAAATCCGCTCCACCCGGCAGCTTTCCGCCAGACCCCGGACAATCTCCAGCGTCCGGTCTTCGGAACAGTCATCCAGAAAAACAATCGCATCCGTAAATTGCGACAGCAGCCGCAGGCATTGGCCGATAATCGGCTCTTCGTTCCGCGCCGTCACCAGCCCCACAATTTTGGGCCTCCGTTCCGCCGGTTTTTCCAATGCTGCCGCAGGAAGGATGCTCAGGTACGGTCTGATGCGGGGCACGTCCGCCCTGTTTTTCGGCTCCGTACGGTTTGACTTCATCCGGAAGAGTTCCTGCAGTGAAACAAACTTCAGCCCTTCAAAATAAAAATAATTCTCCGGATTGAAAACAACCTCGTCGAGCGGCTTTTGATGATACACGGCGGCCTTGTTGTAACTTTCCAGCCGGCAGGAAGCTTTTGCCGGCAGAGCCTCATATCCCACATGCAGATAATCAATATCCCGTGCCGGCCGGATTCCATAGGCCGCCATCACCGAACTTCCGTCAATGCAGAAGCACTCCGGGTCGGCACCGCTTTGCTCCAGAAGCGTCCGATATTCCTGCAGCTGACGGTGAAACGATTCAAAATACACCGTTTCCGCATGATTCAGAAAATGGAGGCTGTTCTCGTTAAAACACAGGCCCGCCAGCCGAAGGGTTTCTTCATAGGAGTCATTAATATGAACCGCATCTTTATTCGAACCGAACAGCTCTCGAATCTCCTGCTTGCAGCTCCGAACCGCCTCCGGAGAATCCGCTTCAATCAGATACACCCGAAGCGGTCCCCTTCCGCGAAAACAGTTGACGGCCTTGTCCTGATATCCCCGAAAACCGTCGGACGGACTGCCGGTCCAGTGTTCACCCAAATAGGCATGTTTGATATAGAAAAACGGTCCGTTTTTCCTCAGAACAAGCTCTTTTCGATACACAAGCCGAGCATACCGGCACAGAATGGAAACAATCTCCTCCTCCCGACCCTCGGCACAGGGAAAGACGGATACAATGTATGTGTTTTTTTTGATTTTGCAGTATTCATAAGCCATTGCATCCGCATACTTGGGCTCCAGTCCCCGCTGCAGAAACCATGCATAATTGTATCGGGAGGCCGGACGGTCAAAAACGGCCGTGTACACATCCTGTCCGGTCAGGTAAGCCGCCGCAACCCGATGGCTTCCGTCGATAATCGTCCCGTTCTGATCGACCGGAAGCAGCGAGCGCGTCGGGTCAAACCCCTCCGCCGCTAAAGACTCCAGCAGAGAATCATACCGTCTTAAAAAGGCCTCAGGGCCCGCCTTGCCGGACCCGTCTTCTTCCAAAAAGTTGTTGAAAACCTTCAGATGAGCCAGATAAACCCGCCGACCCCAGTCGCTTTTCAGCCGCTGCCGATAAAACCGCCCATAAAGAATTTTGGCTGTCAGGTCAAACCGCTCGGCACAAACCAGCGCAGACGGGGAAAGACGCTGCTTTTTCACAAGCCCTTGCTCCGGAAGATATCCGATTCGAAACAGATGCGGGTTGAGCTGAGAACGAATACTTTCAATCCGGACGAAAGACTCGTCGATAGGTTTCGTCTGCACAAGCCGTTCATTCAGCCAGAAGGCGTTGCCGCTGCCGTTTCCGAATTTATGGTCCAGCCCGATTCCGCCCAGCACAAACCCCCGCCCGGCCAGAAAACCTTCCAGGTCAATCAGTCTGGCCTGTCCTTCATACAGTGCGGCATACAGCCACACTTCCAGAAACAAAATGCTGCAGTTGGCCAGAACCCGCCTGGCCCCGCGCAGCACCGACAATTCCGCCCCCTGGACAGCGCACCACAGCAGGTCCACCGGCTTGTTTTTCAGCGGCTCAAACTCATCCAGCCGAATGCACTCCACCGGAAATGTTTCCTGAGAGCGAATGCCGAACTGCTCGGCTATTTCCTGTCCGAAATCTCCGCGGCAGCCGGACCGAAGCGGCAAAAGAGAACCCGTCCCCGGCAGATTGTTTTCATAAAAAACCATCGTCCCCTTCCGGTCGGAAACCGCAAAGGGATAACAGTGAACCCGCTGCTCGGAGCGGTATCGCTGCTGGAGCAGGGCAAACGTCCTCGGATTCGGCTCAAAGGCAAAGATTTCCGCACGGGGATAACGCCGCAGAAATCGCTCGATTTCCTGCCCCAGATAGGCCCCCACAATCACCATCCGCAAAGGAGCATCCTGCGGCTTGCCGATCAGAGAGCACAAATTCTCTTCGACATCCTCCTGAATTTCCTGATACGGCTCTTTCCGCTGTCCTGTATAATTTTTTGCGGACGCTCCGCCCTGAATCGGCTGAATGTCGGCAAAAAAAAGATCCTGCCGATTATCCCAAATCAGACTGTATCCATGCGAAGAAACATACCGAAGAATGTCCTGCCGCTGCGAGCCGTACTCCACAACAATCAGCTGCGGCCTGTATTTCCTGAAATCCAGTCCCTGCAGCACCTCCAAGTCATGCCCTTCGGTATCGATGGAAAGCAGCGCCACATCCTCCAGCCCCTGTTCTTCCAGAATCTCCGTAAGGGTTTTGGCTTCAACCGTTTCCTTCCTCCAGCGGGCTCCATAGGCCTTCGTCCAGCGGTCCCTCTGCGAACCGTCCAGCGAAGCCACATCGCTGCCCCAGTCCGGCAGATGCGGGTACTCCGACACGTACAGCTGGGCCGTTCCGCTCCGACTGGATACGGCCGCCCGAATACACCGCACATCCCAGCCCAGCCAGGCCCGTCGAAGTTTCTCAAAATTGGCCTCTGCCGGCTCAATGCACAGCCCCGCCCAGCCGTGCCGTTCCGCCAGCCGCCGGACATTGCTGTAGTGAATGCCGTCAAATGCTCCCACCTCCACAAACACCTTGCACCGGGGCCTTCGCTCCGCAAAATACCGTTCTATCAGTTCATCCTGACCATTCTGGGCATAATAACCGCGCAGATGCTTGGGCAGTTCCCGGGCATACCAGAATTCCGGATTCAGCGCCAGCACCGTCCTGCAGGCCGCTTCTGCCGCCTCTGTCCGGCCCAGCTTTGCCGCCGCCAGCGCCATCAGCCAAAAATATCTCCAGTTCCTCGGGGATTCAGCCGCCAAATCAGAAGCCGCGCTCAGGAGATGCTCAAACAGACAGGACGGATAAACCCGCAGGCATGGGTCCTGAAGAATGCGAACGGCCTCTTCTGTGCGGTTCCGAAGGTAGTCCGAGAAATCTCCTGTCTTTCCCTGCACGGAGGACACCCAGACGTAAAAAAAAGCGATCTGGGCATTGGACGGCTCCAGCCGAGCCGCCGTCTCCAGGGCCGTCCGGGCCTCCTTTAGTTGGTTTTTGAGCAGAAAAGCCCGGCCCAGCGAAAAAAAGGCAAAGGCATCCGCGGGCTCCGCCTGCAGACGGGCCGCACACTCCCGACAGACAGAATCCGCCTCTCCCCGAGCAAGATGCTGTTCAACCTTTTCTTTCCAGTCCGTTGGAATAGACAAAGCTGTTTTCATCGGACTTTTTCCCGGCTGTTTTTCAGGTTCAATGAACTGCTGTGCTTATTTTCCATAAGCCGACAGCGTCCGAATCCCCTCCCGAATCTGCCGCAGTTTGTCCGCCACCTCCTGCCGTTCGGCGGCAATCACCAGACAGATGTCCTGATACAGTCCCTGGATTGTCTGCCTGCAGGCCGCATATTCAGGCCGCTCCAGAATCCCTTCTCCGGCAAGCTGTTCGGCAAACCGATGCGATTCCTCCGCCAGCTGAACCGCCCCATCCAGGTCATATCGGCGCAGCTTCTCCAGCTGCCGCTCCAGCAGCTCGGTCAAATAGGCCAGCTTTTGCCGGTCTTCTGTCGTCCCCTCGGCCGCCCGAGTCTCCGGTAACTCCGTCGTTTTGTTCATCGCTCATTCCCGCCTTTCTGTTGGGCCTTGTGCTCCAGTTCCTCCAGCAGCTGCCGGGCATCGGCATGCTCCGGTTCCAGCGCCAGAACATCCCTCAGCAGCTCCTGAGCCTGCCGTATTTGGCCTTCCTTTGCATACAGTGCCGCCAGACAGAACATCACGGATGTGTCTCCCGGATGCATCTGCAGATACACCTGCAGATAGTGGATGACCTGGCGAAACGTCCCCATCTGGCAGGACACCTGAAAGAGCCCCAGCAGCGCCGTCAGATGATTGTTGTCCAGTTCCAGACTCTTCAGATAATACTCAAACGCCTCCTGCAGCCGTCCGCACTGCTGGGCAATCATCGCCAGTCCCGCCCAGGCCCGGCTGTTGCACGCATCCAGCCGAAGCGCCACGCGAAACGCCAGTTCGGCATCCTCCAGCCGCCCCTGCTGCAGTTCAATCACACCGGTGCCCACATACGGCCCCGCCTCATCCGGCTCCAGCCACGAGGCCTGTTCATAACATCGGCGGGCATTCTCATATTCGCCCACCGAGGCATAACAGTCTCCCAGTTCCTTGACAATCTCATACCGCTGCATCCATCCCTGGTCGGGATTCTGCAATGCACCCGCTAAATCCATAGTCGGCTCTCCTGGCTTGACAGCACCGGCTCGTCGGCGGCCGGCTTGGCTGCTCTTCGTCGAATTGCTGAAGTCTGCGTTTTTCTCGCCTCCGTTCCATCCAAAATCCGGCAGGCGCGCTGGTAGCAGTCCATCGCCCGCCGGTAATCCTTTTGCTCCTGAAAGATGCGGGCGGCCAGCTGCAGGGTAAAAACCGTCGGCCGGGCTGTCTGCACCGGCTCGAGCACCTCCAGCGCCTGCCGAAAACGCCCCGCTTTGTACAGGGCATACGCCTGCTGGGTCCGCATCCACAGCTCATTCCCGAAATGCTCCGCCAGATAGGCATACAGGGAAGCGGCGGATTCCCATCCCCCCTCCCGCTGAAGCTGTTCTGCCGCCGCCAGCATCCGGTCAAACTGAAACGGGTAGTCCTCCGTCTTCGGCCTGCGAATCGAAAAGCCGGCCGCCTCCAGCGACGCCCGCAAAGGCAAACGGCCGTACTGCCGACGGGCCTGCCGAAGCTCCTCTGTGCGGAAAACCGCCCCCCAGCAGTCTTCGGTCGCTTCCACCAGCTCAAACGCCTCCCGGGGCTGTCGGCTGTTCAGCAGCGGACAGAGGGAGCGTTCCAGCCATGCCGTTTCATCCATCTCCGCCGAAAGACCGGTCGGGACCACTGCGGCATACGTCCCTTCGCAAACCGACAGCATTCGGTCCAGACGCGCTTCGAGAGAGCTGCCCGCTTCCGCCGGCACAATCGTCACATTGGGAACCAGCGTACGCCATCCGGCGGCCTCCTCCGGCGCCAGCGCTGCATAAATCCGCTGCGGATAAAAGGTATGCGACCACAAGTCCCGAAGCGTCCGATCCAGCAACTCATCCGCACGAGCCGCCAAAATCAGAACCGACAAATCCTCCACGCACGGCCACGGCTTGGGCGGACGCGTCGTCCGGATGGTCAGCACATTTCGAAGATAATCCGAGACATTTTTCCGTCGCCGAACGGAAATCCGGTCGCTGTCGCCGACCGGTGTATAGTACTCCCCCGTAATCGTCGGAATATGAAGGAAATCCGTATAAAAACACAGTTTTCGATGCAAATCCCAGTCTATCAGGACATTGAGATTTTCGTTGTATCCCCCCGCCCGCTCCAGCAGTTCCTTGCGATGCAGAATGCTCACATGAAGCACATGATTAAACTGAAGCATCATCATCCGGTCAAAATCCCGTGAGACCTCCACGTGCTTGGCAAGCACAATGCGCCGCCCGTCCGGCCTGACGCGGCAGTACACCTTGTACAAATCGCTGTACACCGCCCCGCAGCGGTCCTGGCTTTCAATCGCCTCAACCAGCGTCTCCAGATGATGCGGGTAATACTTATCATCGTCATCCAGATGACACAGATACTCTCCGCGGGCATAGCCCAGCGCCTCATTGAACGAATACCCCGGCCCGCGGTTTTCCGCACGGTTGATAAAGGTCAGCCGGCGGTCTGAAAACCGCCGCACCACCTCATCCACCGGACAGCCCCCGTCCCGAACCAGCACAATCTGAAAGTGCGGCCAGGTCTGAGCAAACACGCTTTCCAGCGCCTCGGCCAGATAGCCGGGCCGGTTGTACGTGTTCATCAGAACCGTCACCAGCGGACCATGTGAAGAACGTCGAGCCATCCCTGTCTTACGAAACAGATTCTTCAGCGGGCTTCTCCTTCGCCCAGGAAATCTTCAGCCGTTCCGCCGCCTCCAGCACCTCCTGCGGCTGAGCCGGACAAACCGACACCATTCCGCTGCCTTCCTTCATCGGCCAGCAGTCCCAGGAATTCTTTCCCAGATACACCATCGGCAGGTGAATCGCCGCCGCCAGCGCCGCAATCTCCTCATCCTCGCTGATCAGCAGTTCACACTGCCGAAGAACCGTTGCAATCTCACGGGCCGTCAGCTTGCCGCGAAGGTCCTTGGCCTCCGGAGCCGCCGGACCGCTGCCTCCGCCCACATACACAAGACTGCCCCCCCATTTTTCTCTCAGCAGACGCCCCACTTCGGCTCCCTGAGACGACAGCCAGCTCGGACAGTCCGCCGAAATCGGCGCCAGCACAATACGCGGACGGGCCAGTTTCGACAGGCCGAACCGCTGGGACCGGACAAAATCAAAACTATTTAAAAGGATTTGAGGCGTCTGCTGCTCCAGACGCACGCCCAGCTGTCCTGCCGCATCAAACATCCAGTCCATACCGGCTCCTTTCCGCGGTGCACCCCGCAGGTATATCACCTTGTCAAACGATTCCTTCAGCTCTCCGGCATCGCCGTAGGCCAGACTCCGTACCCCGGGATGCCCGATGTATAAATCCGCATATTCATGGCAGATGGTAATTTCCTGCTCCGAGGCAAACGTCTGGCCGAACAGACGAATCGCCGGTTCAGCCAACAGGGCCGCCAGCAGCCCCGCCGGCGGCACAACCAGCACCCTGCGAAGGGCCCGCTCGGAACCCGCCGGTCCGTCTGACCGGCTCGGCGGCTCCGCCGACAAAGCAGATGTTTCCGCTAAAAAGGGGCCGCAGAAGGACTCCTTCCCGAACACGAGCAGACCGCCTCGGTTTCTTCCGATGAAGCCGACTTTCCCGAATTCTTCAGCCGCTGCGCCGCCTCCAGTGCCCTGTGGGCCAGTTCCTCAATCGAAGCCGAGACGGCCGGCTGCGAACCAGCCGCCGCCGGTTCCGACGGCTGCAGACGGTCGGAAATCGGAGAAGAAACAGAGACCGCCGGCTCCAGCGGTCTGGATGCAGCGGCCTGCACAGAGCCCGGCATCGGCGAGCCGCTTCCTGCTCCGCTCGAAACAAAAAGCCGGCTGCGTTCCAGCTCCGAAAGAATCCGAACCAGCGGTAAATACGCCTGGATTGGGGAGAAGCGGTCGAGCACCCAGGTGCGGTAGCGCATCGGTTCATACGCCCCTTCCAGAATCTGCCGGCAGAAATCTTCCGCCAGAACAAATACAAACTCCTTCTCCACATATTCGCACACACCCGGGAAATGGTGAACAACCGGACGCAGCCCCGCCGCCATCCCCTGAAGAACCGACGGCATCGACCGACCGTCCACCGACGCCGATACGATGTAATGCTTATCCTTCAGCCACCGGGCCCAGCTGCGGGGAACTCCGTCCAGAAAAACGACATTCTCCAGCCCCATCGCCTCAATCAGCGATTCGACATAAGCCCGCACGCTCTCATCCTCAAATTCTCCGGCCAGGTGAAGCCGCATATCCGCATCCAGATAATGGAGCTTCTGCATACAATGAAGCAGAAACATCGGATTCTGATGAGCCGTCCACGGTCCGACGGCCGCCAGCCGTTTGCCCTTTCGGCGTTCGGCAAATACAACTGTCTCGGCATCCACACCCGGTCCCATCGTCAAAAGCTGCACGGAGGAAGGAAAACCGCCCAAACGCAGGCGAATCTGCTCTGCCGCCGATTGGGAAGGAACCAAAACGGCACGAACCCCCGCCCAGTCTATCCGCTCCAGCGCCGGATGATTCAGGTCCTCATAGTCCAGAACCAGCACCGCCGGGATGTCCCGATGCCGTTCATCCAGAAAGGCCCGGCTGATGCCGGTGAAAATTGAAATACTCCGCGAATGCCCTCCCTCCGGCACCGCAGGCATCGTCCCGCCGGTACACACTGACAGCGGATACCGAGCCTCCAGATATCCCCGAAGGCCTTCCAGACGCCGCTGCTGCTCGGCATACAGACAAATCGAAACCCGTTTGCTGCGGATAATTTCAATCATCGGACGAAGGATTTCCTGATTCGGAGCCAGCCGCAGCGAATACAGAAGCATTTCGATCGCGGGCCCCAGCGAACCCTTATCCACGAAACAATTCGCTATCCGATTCAGTATATCCACATTCAGAATCTCTCGGTCCGCCATCTCATCCAGCAGTCCGACGGCCTTTTCCGGCTGATGCTCGGCGATATAGGCCTCACACAGATTAAAAAGAACCTGGGTGAGCATGTCACCGCTGCAAAGACTGCGAGCCTTCTGAAAGTACTCGATTGCCTCGCGGCCCCGATGCAGACAGTACAAAATCGTACCGGCGTCATTGAGGGCTTCCGCATCATTCGGCTGCTCCCTCAAAAATCCCTGCAGAAGCCCCAAAGCCTGCTCAAAACGCCCTTGTTCGGCCAGTTCTGCGGCCTGCCTGACCGCTTGTCTATCGTGTCCAGACATCTTCAAACTCCTCAAAGAGGTTGTTAATCCGCATCCATATCACCGGTTGTGCAAATCCTATGCCCGACTTCAAAATCGCCTTTTTTGGACGAAAACAAACCCATTTCCCGCCCTTTGAACCGACCCTTTGTCAAATCTTCGAACACCCTCCTTCAAATCAAAACAGGTTCAGCCGAAACGTCCTGTCGCTGCCCTTCAAACCGGCCCTGTTCGAAGGAGCTGAGCAATTCATCCACGAGGCGAAGCGTCCGATTTATCGGATATCGCCTCTCTACATACTCCCGATAGGTATATGGTTCATAATCGTCCGATAATATCTGCTGGCAAAACTCTTCGGGTGTCGTAAACAGACAATTCTTGTCGTAAATCTCGTCGGCCCCGGGGAAATGATAAATCACCGGTTTCAGGCCGGCCGCCATCGCCTCCAGCGCCCCCATCCCCTGACTTTCAATCACACTGGTCACCGCCAGATAATGCTTGTCGGCAAGCCAGGAAAAAATATCCTCCTGCCAGCCTTCAAAATGAACCACCCCTTCCAGACCCAAAAGCCGAATTTGATGCTCCAAATACTGTTTCAAAAGCAAATCATCCATTCGTCCGGCCATGTAGAGCTGATACTCCGGGTCGATCTCATGCAGCTGATACATACACTGGAGCAGAAACATCGGGTTCTTAACCATTCGGAGATTCGCCACAAAGGCAATCTTTTTCCCCCGCTCCCGCCGGACAAACGGTATCTTGTCCACATCAATTCCATTGGGAATCCGGACAATCGCCACCTGTTTTCGAATATCGGGCACCCACTCTTCGAGGGCCTTTATCACATACGAATTCCCGACCGTAACCAGCACATCCACATTCGGCCAGTGAATCTGTTTGGGCCAGGGCATATAGGCTTCATAGCGATGCAGCCGAACCACAATTCGGCAGCTCTTGGGCAAATGCGTGCCGATCTGGGCCAGATTCGTCGCCCACTCAAACCAGGAAATATCGCTCCAATTCATCAAAGCCTGCACGTCCTCCGGACGGGAACCGCTGAAAACCCGAACCGGATAACGCGGCTGGAGATAGTCCAGAAGCGGCTTGAGAAATGTCGGACCGTCCGCTCCGCAGAAGAAGGCCAGCTTGGGCCGGCAGGCCTTCAGCTGTTCAATCGGTGCCTCATAAATCAGCGGATTTTTGGATGTGCTGCGGCCCATTTGAAAGAGATCCATCGCACGAGCCGGCTGATGCTGACGGAGAAAACAGCCCGCTGCTTCCAGAACCGCCGAATCGCGCCAGACGCCCTCCTGCCGCATCCGACGAAGCAGACCGGCAGCCTGGTCCGGACGATTCAGCTTCAGCCAGACCTCCGCCAGGTCGGCCAGGGCCTCTTTCGGACCGTCCAGCAGAGAAAGACACCGCTGAAAACACCGAACCGCCTGACGAGAATCCCCTTCCGCCATCGCCAGGCGGCCCGCCAGATGCCAGCCCGGTCCGAAGGAGGGACGCAGCCGCAAATAGGAATCCAGGCAGGAGCGGGCGGCGGAGATGTGTCCCTCCTTCGCCAGATGCACCGCCTTCTGATACAGTCGAGTCGGAGATTCTGTTTCTACTGACACCGCCGAAATCCTTTCTATTTCAGAAAATCCAGCAAAGAGGTCGAGAAAATCTTGGAAGCCGCCGTCAGCGACATCTCATACAAAAGCTGATGACGCGCCAAATCTATCGACAGCTGCGTTATATCTGCATCCAGCAGGCGGCTGATTTCATCCTCCGAATTGACTTTCATATCCTCCATACTGTCTTTGAGGTTCGTGAGCGTTTCAATCCGCCCTCCGATAATCGGAAACGAGCGAACCAGCTTCTCTTCCACCTCCTGCATCGAAACCAGCGTCGCCCCCAGCAGATTCTCCAGCGTTTTGTCGTCCAGGTTCTGCGAATTGTTCAGCAAATCGCGGGCGGAAATCAGAATATTGAAAATGTCATAGGTACCGGGGACACGAACCGGCTCTGTTCCTGTCTGCCGAATTTCGCTGACATCCACATACAGAACCTCTCCGGTCCGGGAATGAATGACCGCCGCATTGGTTTCCGTTCCGCTGACCGTCACCCAGGAAGCCCCTCCGTCAATGGAGAGCTGCCAGCTGCCCGGCCCTCCCTCCACCGTCAGATACAAATCCCCGCGGACGCTCGACGTGCCGCTGCCCGCCTTGGCGCCGGTGGACCCGTAAAAAACGGGTGTCTGGCGGCTGTCATCCCGAAACAGGCGATCCCCCACCAGCAGGGCCGAAATCTCCATCCCGTCAATCACCTCCACCTTCTGCTCCTCCTGGCTGCCCTGATAAATCACCCGGACAATCCGGCCGTTTCCGTCCCGTTCGACAGCATACGGCGCCTGCTCGGCCTTTGCCCCTCCGAACAGATACTGACTGAGTCGGGTGGAGTTGGCGAACGAAATGACCTGTTCGAGTGCGTTGTTGATTTCGGCCGCCAGCGTGCGCCGAACCTGGGAACTCGTCGTGCCCGACATCGTGGACGCCAGCGAAGCACGAGCGTTGGCCATCTCCTTCATCATACTCTGCACCACGGAGGAGCTCAGGTCCAGAATGCTGATGGCCTCCCCCATGGTTTTGACATACACCTCTTTCTTCCGTTTGTCGGTCTGAAAACCGAGAATCTGGTTGGCCCGGCTCGGGTCATCCGATATCCGGTTCAAATCCTGACCCGTGGCGGCCTTCTGCTGAAGAATATTCAGCTTTTCTGAATGCCGCGTGACGGCCCAATAGGTTGTCTTGAATATCGATTCGAGGGAATAACTCATCCGGACATCTCCTCTGTCAGGCCCTTTCAGGTCAGCAGGCCCATAATCGTATCAATCGACGAATTGACGCTGTTCATGTATTTGGCCATTGCCTGAAACAGCCGCTCAAACATAATCATCAGGCCGGCCTGTTCATTGACATCCACGCTGCTGACAATATCCCGCTGCTCCTCCAGACTGCGGACAATCTCCTGCGTATTGTTCGACTGCATCTGGAGAATCGAAATCTTCTGTCCGATATCCACGGCAATCTGGCGGTAATATTCCTTGGTCGTCAGCCCGTTCAAAGACAGCAGCCCCTGGTCCCCCAGCTGCGCCATCGCAGCACAGTTGCGATTGTCAGCCCCTTCCACTCCGGTCGCAACGGCAATTCGCGAGACATTCCGCCGAATGTCATCCGACACATCAATCGAAGCGGCATCCCGCCCGCTGAAAAAGCAGTTGATGCCCACCGCCGCCAGAAACCCCGATGTATCCGAGTTCGCCAGGGCCTCGAACGCGATCACTTCCCCGTCATTCAGATAGCCCGGGCTGATGCCGTTGGTCCCCAGCGTGATGGAAATGCCGTGCTCCAGCAAAATCGCTGTTCCCGGCACATACTCCTGCCCCAGCTGAACGGTGGCCACAACGGTGCCCGAGCCGTCCCGGACTTCCAGCGACATTGTTCCGTTTCCGACGGCCAGGGTCTGTCCGGGCGGATTCGTCCGAACGGTGCAGGTATAAACCTGATTGACCGACCCGGTATATTGACCGGAAAGGGTGATTGTCGGCGGCTTCTGGTCGTCCCCCGAACCGGCTCCGGCCAGCACCGGCGGCACGGTATAGGTCGGTGTGCTCAGCACACCCGGCAGAAAGTCAAACCGGTAACCCGTATTGGCCACAATCTGCAGCCGTCCGGCATAAACCCCCGTCGCTCCATCCAGCCCCGGAATCGACGCCAAATCCGCCGCCACGCTTTCCAGCGTGCTGGTTTCATCAATACTGACTGCATACCGCCGGGCCGTCCCATCCGGGTCAATCACCCGAACATACAGCGTCCCGGCCGACACCGGCGGCTGAAAATCCGCCGCACGGCTTTCCGTTATTGTCCAGCCGGTCAGGCTCGTAAAGGAACCCCCGGACCCGATTCCCTGAACATGCAGCCGGTTTATCTGAGAAATCAGCGTCACGGCCAGCGTATCCAGTTTGTCCATAAAGTCCGCCAGGGTTTCATTCCGCAGCTCCAAAACCGCCCCCAGCGTGCCGTTCTGAAAACGGGTCTCGTAATTCTCCGTTCCCTCCGCTGCAATTCCCAGACGGCTCTTTCCCCCTTCTTCAACCACCCCCAGTCGAATCGCACTGATATTTGACCCGATGACAATCGGAATCGACGCTACGGACACATCCACCACTCCGTACTCCCGACGATGGGTCCGAATATCGATGTAGCTGCCCAGCTGTCCAATCAGGGCATCCCGCTGGTCCATCAGATTGCCGCACTCCTGCCCCTGAACCCCCAGCGTAAAGATCTCCAAATTCATCTGGGCGATCTGCGAGGCCAGCTGATTGACTTTGGACACAACTTCCTGGGCTTCCGTATAAAGAGCATCCTGAAGATTGTTCACAATGGACGCCAGATTGCGGAACTGGCTGGTGAGTGTTTCCGCCGACGCCAGAACCGACGTCTGATAGTTCACATCCTGCGGACGCAGAGACAGACTGTGCAGAGACGCGTAAAAATTGTCCAGACTCTCACTGATGCTGCTCAGCGACAGCTCGCCCATCGCACTTTCCACAATCCGCAGGGCATCCAGCTTGCGGGACATCGAAGACAGCGAGGAATTGTACTGAAGAATCTGCGACTCCAGAAACACATCAATCTGCCGCTGAATCCCGACGAAATCCACCCCCTGACCGGTCATCACCCCGTTCATATACGAATCCCGCGCCGGACGCAAATCGACCCGCTGACGGTGATAGCCCGGTGTAGCGGCATTGGCCAGATTGTTGCCGATGACATTCAGCGCCTTCTGCGCTGCGCTGATTCCGCTCATTCCGATATTATAGCCGGCCATAGGTTCCGTCCCTTTCGGTGTCTGTCTGGTTATCCCTGGGCACTCATCAGCCCCGACGAAATGACTCCGCCTGAACGGCCGTGCGCATCATACAGACGGCCCTGCCCCCGAGAGCCGGTCAGAACTTCCAGCATCTGCCGATTCAGCCGGGCGTACTCCCGCACCAGCAGCTCCGTCGCCAGATGCTGCCGGCGAAGCCGCTCTGTCAGGTCCTTCAGGCGACTCTGCCGCTCCTGCAGCTGTTTCCGCTGCATCGGTTCCGCCCGCTGCCCAATCGCCGACAGACAGACTTCCTCCGCCCGGCATCCGAGCACAGCGGCAAACCGTTCCGTCAGCCGGCGGCGGTGCCTTTCCATCTCCGCCCATAGCCGTCCTTCCTCCTCCAGCTGTCCCTGCATCCGCTCCAGCGCCGCCGTGTCCCGGCGTATCAGGCAACTGCGAAACGCATCCAGAAACGCCAGAACCCGCTCCAGCACCTGTTCCTGACGGTCCAGATAGGCCAGCAGCTCATCGATCCACTCTGGGCTGATTGTGTTCATAGTCTCTCATCCAATCGCATCACGCCGGCGGCATCCGAAGCGGCCTGAGCAGACGCCGGCCCAGTCCACTGGCGAACCATTTCTTTCCAGTAGCCCACCCCGCCTTCGCGTGTAATCTGCTCTCCCAGAAACATCCAAAACAGGCTTTGAATCTGCTCCCCGAAAGCGGCTTCTTCGCCTTCGTCTTCCTCGTCGGCCTTCAGGGCTTCCGTGGCCTCTTTCATCTGCTTGAAAATCTGCTGGAGCAGAATTCCTTCAAACTGTTTGGCCGCCTCCTGGATCTCTCGGGTTTGTCCGGCGGATTCCTGCCGTGTTCCCAGACGCTCCGCCGCCGTCAGGGACGGCAAGGAAGCAGACGGCATCAGGGGCTCGAGGGGAAGGTCCGCCGCCATCACATCATCTCCAGTCTGGCCTGCAGGGCGCCGGCCCGATTCAGCGAATCGAAAATGGAAATCAGGTCCCGCGGCGACGCCCCGATGGCATTCAGCGCCCTCGCCAGCTCCTCGACCGTTACCGCTCGCGGAACGGGAATCAGATATCCCTGACGCTCCTCCACCGAAAGGGCCGAATCATCAATAACCACCGTCGTAGCCGAATCCGTAAACGGCGTGGTCGGCTGTGAAACATACTGCTGCTCTTTGATTTTCACCACCAGGTCTCCCTGCGCGACGGCCGTTTCCGAAATGCTCACCGTCCCGCCGACCACAATCGTCCCCGTGCGCTCATTGATTACCACAATCCCCGGCAGATCCACCTCCACCTCCAGCTGCAGCAATGAATCCACAAATTTCAGAATGTCCGCATCCGGCACTGCATCCGGAATCCGCACCCGAATTGTGCCCGGGTCCTCCGCAAAGGCACAGTCCGGATACAGCCGGTCGATGGCCGCCCGAATCCGCTGGGCCGTCGTAAAGTTGTGATGCCGAAGCGACAGCGTAATATACCGCTGATTGCCGATCAGCTGGACAAACCGTGACGTTTCCGCCCGCTCCACATACGCTCCGTTCGGAATCCGCCCGACCGTCGGATGATTCTTGGCCACCCTGCTGCCGGTTTTGCCCTCCACCGTCCACGAACTGGTCGAAACCGCCGCCACGCGGGCCACGGCATACACCTCTCCATCCAGACCTTTGAGCTCCGTCGCCAGCAGCGTGCCGCCCTGCAGACTCTTGGCCGGCCCCAGTGCCGAAATGTGAATGTCAATCAGCGCCCCTTCCCGGTCCCACGGCCCCAGCTCCGCCGTGACCATCACCAGTGCAATATTCTCCGACCGCAGCATCTCCGGCGACAGACTCACCTGCCCTTCCCGCTGCAGCAGACTCGTGAGCATCTGCGCACTGGGCAGCGAACCGTCCCCCGTTCCGTTCAGCCCCACCACCAGCCCGGTGCCGAACAGCGGGTTGCCCCGAATCCCGTGCACCTGCACGATGTCCGCCACCCGCGCCGAAAAGGCCGCCGCCGTCCATCCCGCCAGACAAACCGCCGCCGCCAGATTCTGTATTCCGCTCCGTCTTTTCATCCTTTGAATCCTCATCAGAACGGCCAGATTTTATCCAAAAACTTCCCCAGCCAGCCGGGCTTGGTGAAATCCTTCGTGACGCCTTCGTTGACGGCCACCATCTGGAAATTCGCCACCTGCTCGCTGCGAACGGTATTGTCAAACCGAATATCCCGCGGACGAACAATTCCGCTGACCTGAATCGTCTGCATATCCCCGTTGACCTCGCGCGTCCGCGTTCCCATCACCACCAGATTGCCGTTCGGGTGGATGTCCATCACCACCACCGTAATCCGGTCTTCAATCTTCCGTTCATCCTTGTAGTCCGACTTGCCGCTTAAACTTTTCTTGGAATCCAAATCGACCTTCACCTTGCTGACGCTCGGAAGCACATGCCCAATGGAGATGTCATCGCCGCCGACTTCAAAACTTCGTTCGCTGCTGCGGCTTAAATCCTGCTTGACCTTGTTGTCCACTTTATGGCTTTCGCTGATGACAATCGTCAGCACATCGCCGATTTGGTTGGCCTTGTCATCCGCATACAGCGGCTTGGCATTCGCTGCCCGCTTGGCCCAGATTGACCCGGCCTGAACCGGCAGGCAAAGCAGACAGGCAAGTCCCGCCGCCGCCAAAAACCACCATTCCCATCCATACTTTTGCTGCCGACCTGTCTTCATTGATTCTCCCTTTCCCAAATGGGCTGAACGGTTCCGTCCGCCATCACCCGCCCCAGCACAATCCGCTCCTCCGGCCGCTGCCCGCGCCGGACGCGAATGATTTGTCCTTCCGCACCGTCATCGAGCGCCTCGCCGACGGCGGTAATCTGCATCAGGCCTGTGTCAATTTTCAAGACCACTTTCTGACGCCGCTGAACCAGAATCGGCGGCGCCGGCTTCTGAAGCCACGACGGCTGAATCGCCGTGCCGGCCGAAATCGCCCGACGGGCCGTCATCCCCACCACCTCCGACAGCTCGACCGTCTGCGGTTCCGGCGTTTCAGAAACCTCCGCTCGCACCGCCTGAGCGGAAATCACCTGGCCGACGGCGATGTCCAAAGCCGCAATCACCCGGCGGCTGCGAAACCGAACTTCGAAAGGAATCTGAATCCGGCTGATTTCCCGCCCCTCCCGGCGAAACGACAGAATCACAGTCCGCCGGCCCGGCGTTCGGTCGCTTGCGAGCATCGGAACAACCTGGCAGCCGGACTCCGATTCGAGCACACGTCCGGACGGGGTCGTAAGGGCCTGCCCGATAATCACATCCTGTCCGGCCAGCTGAGACTGAAGATACGCCCGGGCCGTCTCCATCAGCTCGGAACCGCTCAGCGTTTGTCCTTTGCGGCTGACGACAACCCGCTCCGCCCCCATCAGACGAATCTTTTCGGAGGGAATCTTCCCGTCCGCAAGACAGCTGCGAATGGTCGCCTGGTCCAGTGTAATCTGCTGACCCGGCATCGAAAAACGCCCCAGCGGAACCCTTCGAACCGCCTCGGCCAGCTCGGCAGAACCCTGCAGCAGGCCGATTTGCCCCAGTTCAATCACCTCCGTGTCCACCTGAGCGGTTCGCGGCAGATAAATCTCCAGTCCGGCCTCTTTCGACACCGCTCCCAGCCAAACCGCACTGCACAAAAGCACCCAAAGTCTCATCATCTCACCTGTTTGCGATTACCGAATCAGCTGACTGAGCTGCTGGAGCATATTGTCCCCTGTGCGAATGCAGCGGGAATTGATTTCATAGCCCCGCTGTGCCGTAATCAGGTTCACCAGCTCCTGCACCATTTCCACATTCGATTTTTCCAGATACATCGACAGAATCGTTCCGTAGCCGTTCTGGCCGGCCTGACCGGCCACCGCCGCCCCGCTGGCCTCGGTTTCCCGGTACAGATTGTCCCCTTCCGCACTCAGCCCGGCCGGGTTCGGAAAGCGGTACAGTTCAATCATTCCGACCACCTGCACCCCCGACGGCGTCTGGACCGTCACCGTCCCGTCCGTCCCAATATCCACCGCCATCGCATCCGACGGAATGGTAATCCCGGGACTGAGCTGGTAGCCGTTGGCCGTCACCAGATAGCCGTTGGCGTCCTTCTGAAAGGCACCGTCTCGAGTGTACCGCAGCTCCCCGTTCGGCAGCGTCACCTGGAAAAACCCTTCTCCCTGGATTGCCATATCCAGCTCGTTGCCGGTATTTTCCAGGGTTCCCGGTGTAAACACCCGGCTGGTGGAGGCAATTTTGACGCCGCTGCCGACCTCCAGTCCGCTGGGGGCCGTCACACCGGACGTCACCTCGCGGTCGGCCTGACGCAGCTTCAGATACAGCAAATCCTGAAAATTCACACACGACCGCTTGAACCCGTTCGTATTGACGTTGGCCAGATTGTGCGCAATGATGTCCACCATCGTCTGCTGGGCATCCATGCCGGTGGCCGCCGTGGAAAAAGCACGAAGCATAATTGATTCTCCTTTCAGGTATTGACTGCTGACAACACCGCCTGTGAGTTCTCCCGCTGCCGGCGGAGCACATTCATATTCGCCTCATACAGCCGCGAGAGGGTCAACATATTGACCATTTCCTGAACCAGCTGAACATTGGACCCTTCCTGATAGCCCTGGCGAACCTTCACACCGGCCGCCGGAGCCGGCTCCAGCCCCGCCGGAGCGGCAAAAACCCCGAATCCGGAAGGAATCAGCTGCCCTTCCTTGTCTCCGAAATCCGCCAGACGAAGCCGGCCCGCCTCCACCCCGCCGACGCGAACAACCCCGTCCAGCGAAATCTGAATGTCCGCTCCGAAGGCGTCCGCGGGCACATGAATCGGCCCGTTTTCGCCGGCTACAATCCGTCCCTGGCTGTCCGTCAGCTGCCCGAGGGCGTTGATTTGCAGACAGCCGTTGCGGGTGTACATCGGACCGTCCGGCGTCTGCACCGTCAGAAAACCCCGTCCTTCCAGCGCCACATCCAGCGGATTGCCCGTCTGAATCAGCCGTCCCTGGGAAAAATCAATCTCCTGGCGAGTCTGAATTGGGTTGCTGCGCAGCGAACGCTCGCCCGAAAGGGCCTCCAGCGTCTTTTGGTACTCCTGCTCAAAGGTCAGCACGCGGCGCTTAAAGCCCGCCGTCTGCGCATTGGCGGCGTTGTGCGCCGTCACCTCCAGCTGCCGAGCCAGACTGTTCAACCCCGATGCAATGCGTTCCGCTCCGTCTATCATCCGACAGAAACCTCCGTCTGAGTTTCCGCTTTCTCTTCGTCCATAACATCCTCTTCTCCAGCTCCCTCCAGACCCTGTTCAATCGCCGCCTGATTGGTCAGACGAATCATTTCATCCTCGCTGCGGGCATCCAGTCCAATCAGCTCCGCCACACAGAACGGTCCGGTTCCGCTGCGTCCGACCCGCTGAATTTCCGCAATATCCTGCACCACACGCCCCGGCTCCACCTCGAAAATCACCAGAACCCGCTCCCGTCTATTGACATTCAGCCCGCCGCGAATCCGAAGCGTAGGCCCCGAAAACTCCACCACCTCCGCCTGCTGAAAGACCGGCATAGCGGGCTTGTCCGTCTGAACAAACACCGGAAACTTTGCCACCCAAATCGGCTGATGCAGCGGCACCCGGACAAACCGCCGGCGGTTGAGATACCGCGCATGGTCCACATGACAGACCTTCAGACGGGCCCCTTCACAGCTGATGACCACCACATCAAATCCCCACAGAACCGACCCAATCATGTATTGAAGCGTGCAGGCGTCTCCCGCCTTCAGCGGAAACGGAACCGTCCCGTCCAGTACAAGCCCTGTCACTTCGTTGGACACCACTTTGGCCCGGTACTCCCGATTCTCCAGAGACAGGGCAGGAACCACGGCGATTTCCGCCTCCAACGGAATCTGCCGGCTGGTCAGATACTGACTGCGTCGGGTTCGGCTTCGGGTCGTGCCGCCGGTCTTGACAAACCCGATTTTGTGCTTGATCGACTCAATCACGGCCACCTGTCGTTTCCGCTGCTCCTCATCGGCGGCCGCCGCCAGCGTCCGCCGCAGCAGCCGCGCCATCCCCGCCTCAAACTCCTGCGGACGGAAATAGATATTCACCAGCTGCCGGACATGAGCCTGACGGGCAATCAGCAGCAGCACTTCCCGCTCCTCCGGCGTCAGCCCGAACAGGACGGCTTTTTCTTCAAACAGACGAAGCTGCTTTTGCCGCTCCCGCTCCCGCTGCTGCAGACGAATCGCCGCCAGAATCAGCAGCAGAACCGCAATCATCGACCAGCCCAGGATAATAAACCACTTGTTGGTCAGCAGAGCCGTCAGCCCCGACTGGCCGCCGCGCTCCATCTGGCGCATCGCCTCAAACCGCTCATACGGCGACAGACCCGCCAGAAACAGCACCATCGGTTGAAGACAGCCCCAAACCATTAGGCCTTTTTCCTTTTTTACCGAATCAAATTGGTCAGTTCACGCAGCACATCGTTGGCCACCCGAATCGTCCGGGCGTTCGCCTGATAGCCGTTCTGGGCCTGCATCAGCGTCACAAACTCCGTCGCAATATCCACATTCGACTGCTCCAGACTCTGGCCGGTCAGCTTTCCCGCCCCGCCTGTTGCCGCCATCGTGGCAATCGGTTCCCCGGAGTTGGCCGTCGGCATAAAGTAGCCGTTGCCGATCGCTTCCAGACCGCCCGGGTTCTGGAAAATTCCGATTTGAATCGCTGCAATGTTCACCCGCACCCCGTTGGTAAACGTCCCGACAATCATCCCCGTCTGGTCAATTGTAATGTTCGAAAGGGCTCCGGCTGCATAACCGTCCTGCGTCAGGGCCGCTGCACTCGACTGCTGGGAGGCAAACTGCGTCAGACCGGTAAACTCCCCCGGGGTTCCCAGAATCAGACGAATCGTCTGAATCGATGACGGATTGCTGGTAAACTGCACTCCGATGACCGCCTCCTCCCCGGGCCGTGAAATTCCCTTAAACGAACCGTCCGGATTGAACTCAATCCCGGATATCCGACGGTTCAGCGCGCTGGAGTTATGGATGTCATAGGTATCCCACGACCCCCTCAGTTCACCGGTAATTGAATCAATCACCAAATCCCAAGTATTGGTCGTGTTGGTCTTGACAAACGTGCCGCTGAGCACGTGCTGCTCGCCCATGTTGTCATAGACCGTAATCTTGAAGTTCTTGGTATCGTTGCCGCCGATGGACACATAATCAAAAAACGTCGGCAGCTGGAACGCATCCGCACCGGCCGGCTCATACGTCATCCCGGTAATCATCGCCAGGTTATACCCCGCCTGATTGGCCGTAATGACTATCTTTCCGTCTGAATTCAGCGTCGCCGTCGAATTGCTGAACATCGCTGTAATCTGGTCCAGCAAATCCTGCACGGTAGGCCCGGAGCCGGGGTCCGCCCCCTCTATCGTGATGTAATCCGTAAAAGGCGTACCATCCTCCAGAGTCCCCGTTACGGCAATTCGGCTGGTCTGTCCGGCCGGCAGCGGCACAGTCCACTGGTCCAGGTCCGACAAGAAAGTATTCGCCGTCGCCACCCGCTCGCCGCCGCCGGTGGTAAAGGCCGTGTTGGCCATAATCTTATTCACCGTCGCCGCCGTGCTTTCCGCCGACGCACGCAGGTTGCCGTTGAGCGTAATTTCCGTCGTCGCCCGGGCCGGCATCGAAGCATCCCACGGGATGCGGATATTCGAGTCGCCTACTGTCTGAAAGCCCTCCGCCTCCCCGTAGTTGCCGATCCGCTGCACCCGGTATCCCGTCGCCGGGTCCACCAGCATATTTCTTGCATCCACGGCAAAGGACCCGATGCGGGTATAGACATTCTGCAGCCCGTTGTTCAGAACAAAATAACCCGAGCCGTCGATTGCCACATCCAAATCCTGACCGGTCGAGACGATATTCCCCTGGGTCGTGTTCACCCGAATCGAGGCAATCCCCACGCCGCTGCCCATCTGCTGCGGATTCACCCCGCCCAGACTGTTTGACGGACCGCTGGCACGCTTGAGGGTCTGACTGAGCAGCTCCGCAAATGTCACCGAACTGCTCTTAAACCCGATGGTGTTCACATTCGCCAGGTTGTTGCCCGCCACATCCAGCATCGCCTGATGGGCCTTCAATCCCGATACCCCTGCTGATAGCGCCGAACCCATATGAGTACTCCTTGTGGATTATTGAATGCTGTTAACCTGATCCAGAGTCACGTTGACAGTCTCCAGTGCCGAACCGTTCAGAGGATTTTTTGCCTCCACCTGCAAAACCGGCTCGCCGCTGACAAACCGAATCCCCTTGACACTTCCCTCCAGGGATTGCTGATAAGTATCGCTGAAAAACGTAATTGTATGCCCCAGCAGCGAACGGGCATATTCAATCTCCGCCATCAGCATCGCTCCGGCAAATCCGACATTCATCCGGCTGATGGTCTGGTTGATGGTTTCCAGATTGCTGTTCATCTTTTCCGTCAGTTCCAACTGGGTAAACTGGGCAAGCTGCGCCGCCATCTGATGGTTGTCCATTGGTTCCAGCGGATTCTGATACTGAAGTTCCGTCACCAGCAGCTTCATAAAATCCAGTTTTTGTTCTGCCGCAGACTGAATCGAGGGCATTTGGTTTCCTTCCCAAAAAAAATCCGTCAAAAGGTCTTCACGTTCCAAAGAAGATTTCCTTGCAACATCTATGCCAGATGCCCGACTGCTGAATCCGTAAAAGTTCTAACCTTCTCAAAAAAAGAAACTTAAATATTTTCTTCACGAAACGACGCCGGTCTCTCCACCCGCTTTAGCAAGGCAAAAATTTTCGCACCTGTCGGAAAATTATTCCTCCTGTTCTGCTCCAATCAACGCCGCATCATTCTTCCATACCTTCCGGAATAAGTCCGATAACTTTGCCACAGAACCCCTTTCATCCGCCTGCCGCCGCGCGGGTTTTGAATTATTGGACCGTCCCATAATTTATTAAAGTTTCCTATTTCCGCCTGCCGATGGTAGCAGTACGCTGATTTGAACAAACTGAGGATGAACCGTTCCGTGAGTAAGTGCATATGACTTTGGAAAAGATTCTGGTCGTCGGCAGACAGCCGAACACACAGCAGGCAGCCAGACCTTTTGCAAAGAAACTTTATGCCGCCGATGAAACAGACGACGTGTGGGAACTTCTGGAGGCCGTCGAACCCAACCTCATCATTTTCGGCGAAGACATTGAACGAACCGAGATTCTGCGAACCCTCCGGGCCTTCCGGCAGAGCAGCCTCCAACGACCCGTTCTGATTGCCGGCTCCATTAATTGCCCGGCGCTGGAAACCTATCTGAGCGAATACCAACACGCCGAGTGCGTTCTCAATATTGAAAATGCCGATGACTTCAGCCGGGCGGTCCAGCGGCTCCTTCTCCACCAGCAGGAATCCGCCTCCGACGCCCGCTTCTTCATGGAAGACTGTCCTTCCTCCGTTTCCATTGTCGGCAAAAGCCGGGCCATGATGCAGACCCTTCGGATGATTCGGCTGGTGGCCCAGAGCAGCTGCAATCCGGTGCTGATTGTCGGCGAAACCGGCACCGGCAAGGAGCTGGCCGCCCGCGCCGTCCATATCCTCCGCAACGGCAGCCAGCAGAAATTTGTCGCTATCAACTGTGCCGCCCTGACCGCCAACCTGCTCGAAAGCGAGCTTTTCGGACACACCAAGGGCTCCTTTACCAGCGCAGACCGTGATAAAATCGGCCTGCTCGAGCTGGCCGGAACCGGAACCGTTTTTCTCGATGAAATCAGCGAAATGCCCCTGGACCTGCAGGCCAAACTCCTGCGCGTCCTTCAGGAGCGCAAATTCCGCAAAGTCGGCGGTCTGGAGGAAATCGACTGCCGGGCAACCATCATCGCATCCAGCAATCGAAACCTGCTTCAGGAAGTAGAGGCCGGGCGATTCCGAAAAGACCTCTACTACCGGTTATGCGTCTGCCCCATCCCTCTGGCGCCGCTTCGGGCTGAATCGCGAAAAGACGACATCCTGCTCCTGGCCGAATACTTCATCCAGACCTCGACCATCTGCCCGGAAAAGAAAGGAAAAATCAAAGGCCTGACCTCCATGGCCGCCGAAATGCTCACTCGATACCACTGGCCCGGCAATGTGCGGGAACTGAAAAACGTCATCGAACGAGCCATTCTCCTCGAATCCGCAGACCGAATCGGAACCAGCAGCCTCTGGCTGAATCCGGCCTTCTATTTCGACGCCGAACAGACGCAGGAAACATCCCCCGCTGTTCCCATCAAGGATTTTTCCCTCGAAAAAGCCGAGCGGGAACTGGTCAAAAAGGCTCTCGAAGAAGCGGGCTGGCAGAAAAGCCGGGCGGCCTCTCTGCTCGGCATCACCCGGGCTACCCTTTATGCAAAGGTCAAGCAGTACAATCTTCAGGAACCGGAGAAAAAAACCCAGCCCGTCTCCTGAACACACCGGCCGTCCGATTGCTCCGTCAAAAAATCACTCTTCCTTCATCACTGACCACTGGATATCCGTAGCCGTGCTGCGGGCAATCCCCTCCAGGGCATACCGGGCTGTGCCGAAAGGAATCTGCCGGTCGCATCGAAGCCGAACAATCTTTCGGACGTCTGCTTTTTGAGCCGCACGCCGGTCAATCATCTCCGCAATTACGGAAGGCAACCCCCGAAGGTCCGCGGCGTCGGCAGGCACCCCATCGACCTGGAAAAACACTTTTCCTTCTTTGTCTTGCCCCACAGTAACGGTGGCCAGTACCTCCTCCGCCGCCGGTTGAGCCGAACGAATCGACTCCGGTACCTGAACATCCGTTTTTTCAATACTGATAAACTGAAACACCAGCAGAAAAAAGATAATCAGCAGAAACACCACATCAATTATTGGTGTCAGGTCAGGCACACCAGACGGCTCGAATCGGTCGCTCTGCCAGGGACGGCTCATTCCTCCGCCTCAAACTCCAGTTCTACAGGCGATTCTTCCTCTTCTTCCGCACGGGGGCTGTCTTGGGGAACAGGCGCCGCCGGACTTTTTCGGTGAATCCCGTCAGAAAGACCCCGGAAACATCCCATTTCCGCCAGCCGATCCAGCAGTCCTTCCATTTCCACACAGGCCTGACTGACCAGGGTTTCAATTCGGTTCCGGAAAAACCCATGCAGGAGCAGCGCCGGAATCGCCGTCAAAAGCCCCCAGAACGTGGTCACCAGCGCCACCGAGATAGACTCCGCCAGCTGGTCCGGACGCGGCTGTCCTCCCGACGAGCCCAATAGGGTAAACGCCTGAATCATCCCGAAAACCGTCCCGAAAAGCCCAACCATCGGCGCTGCCGTGCCGATTAAATGGCATCCCTCCGCCCGCCGCAGCAGCGACAGTCCCTGCTGACGCAGACTGTCCGACGCCGCCTCGCGCATCAGACTCATCTCAAAACCCTTCCGACGCCCGGCGGACAGAGCCCGAACCACGGCACAGCCGAGAAAATCCGAAGCATGTTTCAGCCGGCTTTCCAGCCCAGAGAGTCCGTACCGCCCTGCCAGGGCGGCAATCTGAGCGGCACGACCGGCCGGCAGCAGACTCTTTCGGCGAACACGAATCCCCAAATCCAGCCCGAGGGCCGCCATCGCCGCCGACATCGGCAGCAGCACAAACCACACAATCGGCCCGCCGGCCAGAAAAAAACGCTCAAACCATGAACTGCCTGTTATCCCGATTTCCGCCGTCATCCTGATTTCCTAATCCGCCCCTTCCGGTTCATAGTCCACACACGTAAAAGAGCCCCCGCTTTGCGCCGCAATCGTCCGAAGGACCTCTCGGTCCGCAGCAGATGCCCAGAATGCAATCGTATGAATCACTGACTGCGGGGCCAGTTTCGTTCGAAGCTCTTGAACCCGCTCCGCCAGATGAGCCGTTCCTTCCGGGGTCAAGTCGAACCCATCTGTCAGGAAATAAATCAAATCCGGACCCCGCCCGTCCGCCGTTTTCAGCATCATCGCACGGGCCAGGGCAGGCAAGGCGTCCGCCCGCCCCTCCGGACGAATCGACTCCACCAGCCGAAACGCCTCCTGCTTAAAGGCCGGAACAGCCCGACGAAGCTCTCCCGCACCGGTTTCCCACATCCGGCCGCCGCCCCCGAAAAAAAGCACCGAAAAAAACTGGTCCGGCGTCAGACGGGATACGGCCTCCGTCAGCTGCCGACGCACCAGACCCATCCGCCCGAACATACTTCCGGAGCAGTCCACGACAAAACAGATACGCTCCGCCGAACAGCGGGCCCCAAAAAATGTAACGGATGGTCCCGTCAACTCCTCTGAAAGACGGGAGGGAATACTCGCAGCAGGCAGTTCCAGCCCCGACGAATGAACCGACGGGGCTTCCATCCGCTCCAAAGACGGCCGTACCCGCTCCGTCATCAGCGGCTTGATTTGGGGCTTGGGAAAAGTCGGCTCCGGCATCCGCAGCCGGGCAGCCGTTTCCGATACCGAAAAACTTTCGCTCGCAGAGTCCGCCGTCCCGCCGCCGGAGGGGAAATGAACAAAGGCCAAAGCCCCCAGACAGACCGCATGAAGCGCCGCCGAAAGAAGCCAGCATCCCAGTCCACCCAACCGACCAGCGGCCCCAACGCTCTTTCCGGTTTTTTCACCCACCGTACCGCTCAATCCTCCACACGCACCAGCGACTGGCCGGCAAACAGAAGATTATACACCTCAATCACATCTCCGTTATGCAGACGAATACACCCCCGAGACGACTGGGTCCCGATCGTTTCCGGCTCTTTGGTCCCGTGAATCGCAAACCCGGTTCGCCCCTTCGCTTCGCCTTCCAGCCCCTCCAGACCAATCCATCGGGAGCCCAGCGGATAATCCGGGTCCGTCGCCACATACCGACGGCCTGTATCCGGGTCCGTCCAGGGCGGCTGAATCATCTTGTCATTCGGTTTAACCCGCCAAAGCCCCCGCGGCGTCTCATGGCCGGGCGTCCCCAGCCCTACCCGATAGGTTTTGATGTACTGATTTTGGAGAAACAAATCCATTGTGTACCGTTTGCGGCTGATGACTGCATGAAACGGACCCCGAATCACCTTAATCCGCTGACCCGCCTGAAGACTTTCCGCCCTGCGAATCCCGTTTATCTCCATCAAAATCTCATACGGAACCTTATAGGTATTGGCTATCCTGGTCAGCAAATCCCCCGGCTGGACCTGGTACCACTCGGTCAGAGTATCCCCTTCCAGCACTTCGCGGCTGAAGAGCCATCGGCCGGCCAGCAGAGACAGCTGACGCTTAATTTCATCCCGAAGCACCTCACTCATCGGTTTCTGGAGGGCCTCATTCAGAAAATCCCGAGCCGCTATAATTTTCCCGGTTTTTCGGGCCTCCACGGCCTTCTCAATCAAAGCTTGAATTTCCGGACTGGCGGCCTGTGCTACCGCAGCAGCCCCGACAGAACCGCCCGTTTCCGCCTGTTCGGGCTGCGGCTGCGGTTTCTCCGCCGGCGAAGAAGACGGCGCCGAAGCCGAAGAAGGGGCTGAAGACGGGGCAGATGGAATCTCTACCGCCGGCGGCTCCGGACGCGACGGGGCCGACGGGGCTATCTCCGACAAGGAAACCTTCGGGATTTCTCCCTCCGAAACCCCGGAGGCTGACGCCTTTTTCTTGCGGAGCTGAATCAGAATGACCAGCCCGGCAATCAAAAGCATCAGAACAATCGCAATCAGACGATTCCGGCGGGCAGCCTCGCTGCCCGTCCCATACGGTCGATATTTTCCTTTAGCCAAATGATTGTCCTCCCGATTGGGTTCGCTTCCGACACAAAAGAATTCCTGTTTCTGTTACTACGGCATCCACCGGCTCATCGTCCGGGCCGGCTGGAACCGCCTCGACAACCTGAAAAGAAAAAGCCAGCGCCCATCGAACCGCTGACAGCCCCGGGCTCTTGAAAAACCGGTCATAATACGCCCCGCCCCGTCCCAGCCGATTCCCCTGCGCATCAAACGCCAGCCCCGGCGTCAACACCAAATCAATCTCCTCATACGGCACCGGTACCCCGCCCGTCGGATTCCGAAGCCCTTTCTGCCCCGTCTCCAACCCGCTGTCCAGCGACTGAATCTCCACGGGAATCATATGCCGCTGGGCCCAGGAGATTTTCGGCACAGCCACCGATTTGCCCTGACGCCAGGCCCCGAGAATAATCGGCGTCGTATCCACCTCATGCGGCATCGATAAAAACGCCATCACAACCGATGCCTTCCGAAACACATCCGACTCCATTACCCATCGGCAGACCAGGCGGCTTTTCTCCATTCGTTCCTCATCCGACAAGGCGGCCAGACGCCGTCGTATCTGTTCCCGAAGCTCTGATTTAGTCATCCGCTTTCCGCTCGGCTTTTTCCGGATTCCCTTTTTTACCGTCCTTTTGCATACGGGCAACTGATTTTTTCAGCTTTTCCAGATACTCTTTGATGCTTTTTTCCCGTCCGATATCCTTCGGAACATAATAAGGTTTCTCCAGCGGTCGGCCCAAATAATCCTGCTCGACATACCCCGACGGACTGTCGTGCGGATATCGATACCCAATCCCAAATCCGAGTTTTTTGGCTCCTTCATAGTGCGAATCCCGCAAATGCATCGGAACCGGAATCGTCTGCCCCGACTGGACATCCGAAACCGCTGACCAAATCGCCTTCGCACAGGCATTCGATTTGGGGGCGCAGGCAATATAAATCGCCGCCTGAGCCAGGGCCAGCTGGGCCTCCGGCATCCCCACAAACTCCGCTATCTGCAGCGCCGAAGCTGCCAAAACCGTCGCCAGGGGGTCCGCATTCCCGACATCCTCCGCCGCACAAACCGCAATCCGACGGGCGATAAACCGCGGGTCTTCCCCGCCTGCTATCATCCGAGCCAGCCAGTACACCGTCGCATCCGGGTCTGACCCTCGCATCGACTTCTGCAAAGCACTGGCCAAATCATAGTGCGTATCTCCGGTCCCGTCATAAACCATCGACTTGCCGGGCATCGATTCCCGAACGGTTTGGTAATCTATACGAATCCGTCCCTGTGCGTTCTGCTTTTTTTGCGACAAAACCGCCACTTCAAGCGCCGTCAGAGCCTTTCGGGCATCTCCATCGCTCATTACGGCCAAGAACTCCAGCGCCGCCGGTTCGACCTCCAGCGGCAGGGCTCCATAGCCCCTCTGTTCATCCTTCAGAGCCCGCGTTAAAATAGATAAAATATCCTCCTTCTTCAGCGGCTCAAAGGTGAAAATTGTACTGCGGCTGATTAACGGAGAATTCACAGAAAAAAACGGATTTTCCGTCGTGGCCCCTATCAGCGTCAAAACCCCGTTTTCAACATCATCCAGAAGGACATCCTGTTGAGCCCGGTTAAAACGGTGAATTTCGTCGATAAACAGAAGGGTTTTCTGCCGCTTTTCAATCAGCCGGTCTTTGGCTTTCTCGATAATCTCCCGAACATCCTTTACAGAAGCCGCCGGCGCACTGAGATAATGAAAAGCCGCTTCAATCCGTCCGGCAATAATCTGGGCCAGCGTCGTCTTGCCGCAGCCGGGAGGCCCGTAAAATATCAAACTCGTAATCGTCCCGCCCTCGAGCATCCGGCGAAGCAATTTTCCGGGTCCTACAAAATGTTCCTGGCCGGCAAACTCCTCTAAGGTCCTCGGCCGCATCCGGACCGCAAGCGGCGCATGAGCACTCAAAGCTTCCTTCTCTGAGCCGGAAAATAAGGATTCCGCCTGTCCCTTTCTCATAGCTTCCGATTATATCGGAAACAGAGAAAAAGTCTATTTTCTTTCATCCGAACGGGCAAGGAGAACCTGAAAGAAAAAATAGAGAACTTGGGTTATTTAGGCGGTTGCAGCGGAAGCAAAAACTTTCACGCGTCCTTTCCCGGCCTGTTTGGCGGCATACAGCGCCTGGTCAGTCGCTTTGGTTACATCACTCATGCAGCTGTCCGGGGAATACTGCCCGACGCCGACACTGATGGAAAGACTGATACGATGCCCCTCCCAGACCATTGGGGTGCTCTTGACCATCTCCACCATTCGTTCCGCCACAACCACCGCGTCTTCCAGCGACGTATTCGGCAAAATCACAGCAAACTCATCACCCCCATAGCGAGCCGCAATATCGATTTGGCGAATGCAGGCACTGATTCGCCGGGCAATCTGTTTGATGGCCATATCCCCTGCTTTATGACCGTAATTGTCATTTATCGGCTTCAGATTGTCCACATCCGCCATAATGATGGACAGGTTTGTGCTGTACCGCTGCGCCCGGCGAAGCTCGATTTCCAGCTGTTCATAAAACGTCCGGTGATTCAGCATTCCCGTCAGACCGTCCGTTTTGGCCTGCCGCTGTGTCTTCTCAAACAAATGAATATTCCCAATCGAGGCGCCAATCAAATGACGAAACAGCTCCACAATGGCAATATCATCCGAAGTAAAACTGCCGCCCCCGATTTTTTCGCTGAAATTCAAAACCCCCACCACTCGGCCGTGGCAGACCAGCGGGGCTATGATGCAGCTTCGCCCCTTGTAATTGCCGGAAAACTGACGAAGCGTACCGCTGATTTGAGGTCCCCGAAGCGATTCCTCCCCGTCCACCACCAGCAATTCCCGGCTCCGAATCGCCGCCACCATCGGCGAAGGCGGATTTTGATTCAGCGATACAATATTATTAATCAGAAACGGATGATTATTCTTTTCCAGATGCAGAATATCGCTGCTTTCATCCAGAATATACAAGGAAGCCAGTTTGGCCCCTATCAGACGGGGAATTTCCGTCACACACAAATCGGCAATTCGTTTGACATCCAGACAGTTTATCTGTTTGGCAAGAGGGGTAATCGTCACCAAACGGCATTCCCCGGCTGAACACAAACGCTCCGACGGTTTGGGTTGTTCCTGCTCTTTGGTCATAGGTCCTTTTCTTGCCTTCTCCGAAAAAAACTTCCCGTTGCAAAAGTTGTCGTTTTTATATCGGTACTCCCGGACGGCAGGTTAACCACAGACAAAAAAGAAAATTCGAAGGATATCCGCAGAGCATACTCGCGAAACCGCAAATATTATCGGCCCTTCCCAAAAAGGCCTAAACTTTCTTTGCCGGATGAACTAAACCGGGAAGAACCTGAGCCGTTCTTCGAAATCACTGAAATTTTTTCCGCTCGCAACTCCATTGCCGAAACAGAGTTATCATTCCCGCAAAAAAAATCTTTAAAAATTTTCATTTTTTTCTCGACAATAAGAAAGAAATGTATTTTACATTTTGTAAAACGTAAAATGCATTGAGCCGCCTGGCCCGTCGGCGATGGGTCAGGAAAAAACAAAGAAACCGGAACCGTAAGCACAGACTGATACTAATACAGCTTGATATGAACAATCCGCAGCGACAAACTTTTAAAGTGCCGGCCAAACTGTTCCGAATCGGCGAAATCGTTCGATACACCCCCTTCACCCGACAAACCATTCACAATTATACCATAATGGGATTGATCCGGGAGTCCGGATGGACCGAGGGAGGGCATCGACTCTATGACGAATCGGTCTTTGAACGCCTGCAAAAAATCGCAGAATTGAAGCGAACAAAAAGCTTAACGGAAATCCGAAAACTGCTCAACGAGGAATCTGCTGCTTCGGTGCATAACTGACCGGCAGCCCCAAAGGCGCCGCAAGCAAGGGACGGATATGGATATCACAGCCGTAAAAACCGATAACATCACCGAACTGCTGACACAAATCCTCGACTTTACGGAACAGCGGAAAGAAATCCTCTTTCGGAACATTCTGGACCGCGGCAACCCTGGTTTTGTGCCCCAGGATTTGCCGGCGGCTGAATTCGCTCAGTGCCTCACGCAGGCGCTCTGCGAGCATCTCTGCAGAAACCGGCTGCTGTTTTGCGACAGCAGACATATACGATTTGAGCCCAACGGAAATCTGAAGATTGAGCCCATGACGGACCCGGAAGCGCACCGTCTGCTGACCTCCAACCCGTCGCTCTATCTTCAGTCGCAGATGCAAAAACTGTCCGAAAACCTGTTGAATAACCGAATTGCGGCGGAACTGCTTGCTCATGTCAGGAGCAAATCCGCCGCCGCCAGATAAGACCGCCCCTCGAGCCGCCGGCTCGATGAATACGAAAGGGAGACCTTTGGAGTCTCCCAAAACCGACGGGAGCGGAGCGGCCCGGTTTGTTTTTTTCAGAAAACCGTGCCCCGCTGCACAACCGGATGGATGACAACGTCGAAGGCAGGGCAGAATGACGCAGATTAGGAATGAGGAGAAAAGCCGAGCCGCTGTGATGGCTGTGGCCAGCGGCAAAGGCGGAGTGGGAAAAACGAATATCTCATTAAACCTGGCGATTTGCCTGGCCGAGGCCGGTCAGCGGATCGTTCTGATGGATGCCGACCTCGGATTGGGAAATTTGGACGTGATGATGAACCTCAGCAGCCGCTACAACTTGTCGCATGTCATCGACGGCCGAAAGACCCTCGAGCAGATTACGCACATCGGTCCGGCGGGGATTGAGGTCATCTGCGGCGGCTCCGGCCTGGACAATATCGCCAATCTGACCCCCTTTCAGCAGCATCGGCTCATCAGCCAGTTTAACCGCCTTCAGAACAGAGCAGATATGATTGTCATCGATACCGGAGCAGGCATCGGTCAAAATGTCATCGGCTTCTGTCTGGCCGCCGACCACACCCTGGTCGTAACAACACCGGAACCTACCGCCATGACCGATGCCTATGCCGTCATCAAAGTGCTGACGGCCAAAAAATACACCGGACGAATCAGTCTTTTGGTCAATATGGCCTCCTCTATCGAAGAAGGCAAAAAAATATGCCGGCAGATTGCCCATGTAGCAGCCCGGTTCCTCGGAACCGCCATCTACGAAGCCGGCATCCTCTGCCGAGACGAATATCTTCAAACAGCGGTCCGCATGCAGAAGCCTGTGGTGCAGGCGTTTCCAAAATCTCCCTTTTCGAGAGGAATCCGAACCCTCAGCCACCGGCTTACCAATACTATCCCCATGCAGACCGAATCAGAAGGGTTCTTTCGAAAAGTGGTCAATTGGTTTTTCTAAAGATGCACGGCCTTTTTGCCGATACCTTAACGCTCGGGCCAAGCGACTGCGCCCAGCGCACAGAAAGGAAAAAAGGATTGAACGGAAAGGTTATCGGACGCGGCTGTGAAGAATGCGGAAATGAATGTGTCAGACATGGAGGTTGAAGCATGAAAACCGCCCGTATCCAAAATGTCGAGCAGGTTTGGGAAGAATTCTTCAGAACGCGTTCCAACGAAGCCCGAAACCAGCTGCTCGAACATTACCTGCCTTTGGCGAAATACACCGCCGAGCGAATCTGGGCAAAACTCCCCGACAAAGTGGAAATTGATGACCTCATCAGTGCCGGCATTTTCGGGCTTAAAGACGCCATCGATGCCTTTGACCCGTCGCGAGGGGTCAAATTTGAAACCTACTGCACCCCCCGGATACGCGGAAGCATCTTAGACGAACTGCGCAGCATGGACTGGGTCCCCCGCCTGGTCCGCGCCAGGGCCCACCAGCTCGACCGGGCTATGCAGACCCTCGAAGCCCACCTCGGACGGCTTCCCACCGAAGAAGAGCTGGCCGAAGAACTTGAACTGGAAAAACACGAGTTTCACCGCCTTCAGCGGGATGCCAATGCCGTCGGCGTTGTCTCCCTCAATACCAAATTCAATGAATCAGACGGCGACAAAGACATCCGCGAAATCGATGTCATCGAAGACCAGCGCAGCAAAAACCCCGTCATTGAAGCCCAGAAAAGGGACCTCAAGAACCTCCTGACCAAGGGGCTTACTCGGGCGGAGAAACTCATCATCATCCTCTATTACTATGAAGAAATGACGATGAAAGAAATCGGGGCCACCCTCGACCTGTCCGAATCCCGCGTTTCCCAGATGCACTCCTCCATCATCGCCCGCCTGAAGGCCCAGCTCAACAGCCGAAAAAAGGAATTTGCTGTAGCAGCGGACTGACGGATTGCCTTTTTCAAACCTCCCCGGCGTGCTGTTTGGCACGCTTTTTTTTGCGCAACTCCTGAGCCCAAGCCCCCTTACCGCTCCAGCAGATTGTCATCATAGCGGGCCCGGTTGACCTTCCACCACTGAACCGCCTGGTTGTAGCCGGCAAATTCCTGGTCCAGCAGCAGCCGCAGGACCTCCCTGACCTGGTCGCGAAACTCCGGACTGGGGTCTTTGAGCCCCTCCAGCATCACCTCCACCGCCGCTTTATCCCCCCGCAGCTCCAGCAGCGATAGAACCTCCAGCTTCACATCGTCCGATGACAGCCCCATCGCCCGTTTCAGCGAAAGAATCTGAATATCGGGGGGCTGTACCCGGATAATATCCAACGCCCGTCCGCGAACCGCATCCGACGGGTCGCTGAGTGCCAATACCAACAGGGCGGCACTTCGGGGGTCGGCTATCTTCTCCAGCGGCTCCAGGGCACTTAACCGAACCTGCTCATCCCGCGAGTGAAGGGCCTTTTCCAGCAGCGGCAGCACTGACGAAGTCTGATACAGCTCCAGCATCTGGGCGGCGGTGCGAACCACCTCCGGGTCCGGGTCCTCCAGCGCCTTTTCCAGCAGCCCCAGCAGCTCCGGCTTTTGCTCCATCGCCATCTCCGCCGTCGATTCGAGGGCCGCCAGCCGTTCCGAAGACGCCCTCTCGTCCGAAAACGCCTCATAGGCTTCCCGGAGTTTCTGATTCTCCGAAGGTTCTACCGTATAAACCTCGACCGCAGTCTGCCGGGGCCGGCTCTGTGCCGCAGGGGCACCGGCGGATTGGGAAGACTGCATTGATACAAGACGTCTGTTTTGTTCTCGGAGCCGCTCGACGGCTTCCGTCAATTCCTGTACCTTTCTCAAAAGCTGCTGCTGTTCATTGCTCTCCCCTGGGGCGGCGGGGAAGACTCCTTCGGAGGAGACTACCTGAGCCTGCCCGCCCCCTTCCCGACAGCGCCGCAGAAGCCCCGCCAGCTCCAGAGAGAGTTTTCGTTCGGCCGCCAATTCATTACGAACCGACTCCAGCTCAGCCCGAAGCGTCTGAATCTGCTCTTCCAGGGCCTGCTTTGAATCGTCCGTCGAAACAGCCTTTCCCTTTCGGGCACATCCGGCCAGCAAAAGAATCACCAATCCCCCCCAGCAGACAGATTGAATGGCTCGCTTTGTCATTGACGAATCCTGTTAATCCGTAGGGCACTCTTCCAGCATTCCTCTCTTTTTTCGTCAATAAACCTCGCATCCTTAAGTAATTATGGCAAATAAGAATCCGAAATCGAAGCCGAAAATCCCCCAAAAACCAAAAAGAATCACGTCAAAACATAATAGATACAAATAGTCTTTTTGTTAGACAAAAACCATGCAATCCCGGGAATATATCTATTTTCTTGCCATTTAAGAACTTACATCAACCCGGAATGAGGGCAGGATTGATTCGGACAAGACATGCAGCCTGGTTTGGCGGGAGAAACGGACTCTTTCACTTGGGCGGAAAACGTGGAAAACTGCTTTTGGGTCTTTTTCGACCCGCAATGTTCACAAACAGGCTTTTGGGCCTCCGAAGACCGAACCAAGACCTCTGTAATCTTCCCGCAGTCCAAACATTTATATTCAAAAATCGGCATTGGCAGTCCTTTCTTTTTGGATAAGGCATTTACTCTATTCTTTCGCGGCAGGTTCGTCAAGAAACTCCCCGCCGGAACGGCTGAATCCCGGATTCATCCTGTTTAAAGTAGGCCTTTTTGTGATGCACGACAGATTATTTCCTTTGATTGTTGTGAAAAACTTTTGATTTATTGAGACAAAGTGATTGACGAATTGTTTTTTTTACGCTATATTGCGGCTGTCGTTTGTGAATGTGAGCACAAATAAAATTCCGTAGGGAAGATGAAGTACCGCAGGATTCCAGACGAAACCATTCAGCGGCTGCCCATGTATCTGCGGGCTTTCTCACTACTGGAAGGCGAAAAAGAGCTCACTGTCTGCAGCCGGCAGCTGGCTGTGCGGCTCGGACTGAACCCCCATCAGATTCGCAAAGACCTGTCTTACTTCGGAAACTTCGGAAGACGCGGCGTCGGCTATCCCGTCCAGACTACCGCCCAGCGCATTCGGCACATTCTCAAACTGGACAAAACCCAGAAGACGGCTCTCGTGGGCGCCGGACGGCTCGGAACCGCGCTGGTAGCCTATCCGGGCTTTTCCTCCTTCAACCTCGAAATCGCCGCCGTCTTTGACAATGACCCCAAAAAAATCGGAAAGAAAATCGGTCATCTGACCATTGAAAGCGCCGCCCGTCTGGCCGGACTGAAAAAACGAAATATCCATCTGGCCATCCTGGCCGTGCCGGCCGATGCCGCTCAGTCTGTCACAGAAAAACTCGTCAAGGCCGGGGTTCGCGGACTGCTGAATTTTTCGCCCGGACGCCTGAAAGTCCCGGCCTCCGTCAAAAAAATCGACATCGACCTGGCTTCCCAGCTGAGTATATTGCCTTATTATTTGTAAACAGGAACATGCAGAACAACAGGAACCCAAAACCATGAGCGTACTGAAATTCACCCCCAAGCAGTTCGATGACTTCGTTTCGACCCTGCTCAAAACCGGTCGACCCGTCATGGCTCCCCAGGCCAAAAACGGCCGCTTTGCCTTCGGCCCTCTGGCCTCCGCCGCCGACCTGCGGCTCGATTACGACGTGACTATCCTTCCCCCGAAAAAATACGTTCTTCCGCAGGTGGAAACACTTCTTGAATTTGAAGTCTGCGGCCCCTGCCGTTCTGTTCAGGAAGGCGAGCCGATGATTTTGCTCGGCGTGCACCCCTACGACCTGGCCGCCATCCTTCAGATGGATGAACTGTTCCGTCAGGGACAATACGACAAACACTATATGGACCGGCGCTGTCAGATTACCATTATCGCCCTCGATGTTGTCACCCCCAGCGCCAACGTCTTTGCCTCTTCCATGGGCACCGCCACCGTCACCAGCGGCTATGATATCCTTCTGACCGTCCTCAAAGACGGCTCGATTCTGGCCGATGCCGCCACCGCCAAAGGGCAGGAGCTCATCCGGCTGGCCGGTTCAGCCGTCCCCGCCTCCGAGGCCGATTTGCTGGCCCGCAAGGCTGTTTGGGAACACAACAACGCCGTGCTGAACAAACATATTCTGCTGTGCAAACCCTCCCTGCTCCCCAAAGTCCTTGAACAAAGCTACAACCATCCCGTCTGGGAGGAAAAAGCACGGCTGTGCTATTCCTGCGGCTCCTGCAATCAGGTTTGTCCGACGTGCTACTGCTTTGATGTGCAGGACCGCGTAAACTGGGACCTGAAAACCGGATACCGCTTCCGAGCCTGGGACGGCTGCCTGCTGGAAAATTTCGCCACGGTCGCAGGCAATCACAACTTCCGCAAAGACAGGGCCGCCCGCTACCGTCACCGGCTCTATCGAAAAGGCAAATACGTGCCCGAAAAAATCGGCGGGCAAATCGCCTGTGTCGGCTGCGGGCGATGCATCTCCGCCTGTACGGCCAAAATCGCCAACCCCGTCGAAGTGTACAATCGTCTTCTGCAGGATACAAAACTCGGCTGACAGTGCCGAATGCTGAATCATTAAGGAGAAACAGATATGTGTGAATGCTGCAGCGGCCATCCGGACATCTACCTGCCCCAGATGGCCACCATTACCAAACGCCGGATGCTCAACGGAACCGAACTGTTCCTGCATCTGGAAATGGATTCCGGAGAAGACCTCCAATACAAACCCGGACAATTCGTCGAAGTCTCTCTGGCCGGCATCGGAGAGGCGCCGATTTCCATCTCCTCCTCGCCCACCCAGAAAGGACTCGAATTGGTCGTCCGCAACGTCGGCAGTCTCACCAAAGCCATCCACAAACTTCAGGTCGGCGATAAACTGGGCATCCGGGGCCCTTACGGAACAACCTACCCCATCGAAGAAGCCAAAGGCAAAGATTTGGTCTTTATCTGCGGCGGCATCGGGTTGGTTCCCCAGCGCTCGTTCATCCGCTACGCCCTCGACCACCGGAGCGACTACGGAAAAATCATCGTCCTGATCGGCACCAAGTGCTATTCCATGCGGCTGTTCCGCGAGGAAATCGCCCTCTGGCAGGAACGCAGGGACATGACTGTGCTGGAAACCATCGATGAGGCCCACGACTGCTGGGACGGCAACGTCGGCGTCGTCACCACCCTGATCCCCAAGATTGAAAACGAACTGCCCGGCAGTCTGGTGCTGATCTGCGGACCGCCGATTATGTACAAATTTGTCCTGATTTCCCTGGCCGAAGCGCAAGTCCCCGAGGAAAACATCTATGTCAACCTCGAACGCCGGATGAAATGCGGCGTCGGCAAGTGCGGCCATTGTCAGATTAACGATAAATACGTCTGTCAGGATGGGCCGGTGTTCCGCTACAGCGACCTGGCCCTCGTACCGGAGGCCATCTAATGAGCAAACCGCGCGTAGCTATTTTCGATTTCGCCTGCTGTGAAGGCTGCCAGCTGCAGATTGTCAACCTCGAAGAAGAAATTCTGGATTTGATTAACGTCGTGGACGTCGTGGAATGGCGGGAAGCCATGAGCGAGCAGAGCCACGACTACGACATCGCCATTGTGGAGGGCTCCATTACCCGGCATGAAGATGAGCTCCGCCTGCAGGTCATCCGCAGCCGCTGCAAGATTCTCATTGCCCTCGGCTCCTGCGCCACCATCGGCGGTGTCAACAAAATCAAAAACAATTTCGACCTCAACGACGTCAAAGAGTGCGTGTACGGCAAAGACGCCAAGATGCCGCACTTGAATACCGACATGACCAAAGCCGTCGACGAAGTGGTGCCCGTCGATGCCTATATCCACGGCTGTCCCATCGACCGCAAAGAGTTCGGCACCGTCATTCGCGCCCTGCTGCTGGGCAAGCGCCCGCCGATTCCGGACTATCCCGTCTGCGTCGAATGCAAGGCCAAAGAAAACGTCTGCCGATACGAGTACAACGAAATCTGTCTGGGACCGATTATCCGGGCCGGCTGCGGCGCCCGATGTCCGTCCTTCAATTTCCGCTGCTTCGGATGCCGCGGGTATGTGGACCATCCCAATGTCGAAGCGGCCAAAGAAGTCATGGACAAATACGGTCTGACCGTTGAAGACCTCAAACAAAAAATGACCCTCTTCGGAAGCAAACAAGGACATACACTATGAGCGCCAATATCCAGATTAACGTTCATCACGTCACCCGCCTTGAAGGGCACGGCAATATCGTCGTCAACATCCGAAACGGCACCATCGAAAAGTGCCAGTGGCAGGTCCCGGAGGCCCCGCGCTTCTTCGAAGCCATGGTCCGCGGACGACGCTGGGATGATATTCAAACCATCGTCAGCCGAATCTGCGGCATCTGCTCGATCACCCACTCGCTGGCCTCCACCAAGGCCGTCGAAGATGCCCTCGGGCTGCAGGTCTCCGAACAGACCGACATGCTCCGCATCCTGATGCACTACTCCGAACAGCTCCAGAGCCATACGCTTCACGTCGGCTATCTGGTCGCCCCGGACCTGTTCGGCGAAAAATCCGTTGTGCCGCTGGTCGGCAAGGCCCCTGACGCCGTCAAAAAAATCATCAAGGCCCACCGCATCGCCAACCAGTGGTCGGACCTGCTGGCCGGCCGAACTACCCACCCGGTTACACTCACGCCGGGGGGGATGACCAAAATCCCCACCGCTCAGGAGCTAAAAGACCTCCAGAAAACCCTCAAAGAGGCCGTTCCGGATTTGGTCGCCATCTGCGAAGTAGTCCACAGCGTCGCCGACCGGATGCCCGCCTTTGAGCGGCCCACCGAATACATCTCGCTCCGGCAGGACAATCCGCCGACCTATACCTTCTATCACGGCGATATCGTCTCCAGCGACGGCTACGGCCCTGTTCATATTCGCGACTGGGAAAGCGTCGCCAACGAATATGTCAGCCCCCAGTCCACGGCCAAATGGTGCCGCTGGCACCGCGATTCCTACGCCGTCGGCGCCCTGGCACGCTTCAACAACAACGGCCATCTGCTCAGTCCGCTGGGCAAAAAAGTCGCCGACATGTTCGGCCTTAAAAAAGGCTGCTGCAACCCGTTTATGAACAACGTCGCCCAGCTGGCCGAGGCCGCCCACGTCGTCGAGGCAAGCATTGAGCTGATTGACAAACTCCTGACCAAGGGCCTCAAAGAGGAAAAGGTCAAGGTTACGCCGCGAGCCGGACGCGGCAGCGGCTGCGTTGAAGCCCCGCGCGGCATCCTCTTCCACACCTACGAATTCAACAAAAAAGGCGAATGCATTGCGGCCAATATCTGCATTCCGACCAACCAGAACCACGCGAACATCCAGAAGGATTTCGAAAAATTCGTGCCTGAATACATGCATCTGGGCGAAGACGGCCTTCGGCACGGGATGGAAATGCTTGTCCGCTCCTACGACCCCTGCATCTCCTGTTCAACCCACATGCTCAATGTCACCTTCGTCAAATAACTGTTTTGGACAGTCTGGAAAAAAGAGCCCCGCATGCCGGGGCTTTTTTATTGCGCAGCTCCCTTTTTATCGTCTATAATCCGTGAAATCCTTGTAATCTGTGGTTAAATAAAATCAAACCCGTGTTCATCCGTGGTTAAATATATGGCAAAAGAAACCATCGTTATCGGGCTGGGCAATCCGCTGATGGCCGACGAAGGCATCGGGGTGGTCCTGATTGAACGGCTGGAGGCCCTTGCCCGCGAAGGCAAAATCCCGGGCGCCGACCGCATCCAGTTTTATGACGGAGGCACCGGCGGAATGAACCTGCTCCATGTTCTGGCCGGCCGCCGGAAAGCCGTCCTTATCGACTGTGCCCGGATGGGAACTGAACCCGGCACTATCCGACGCTTCACCCCCGACCAGGTTCAGACCATAAAACAGCTGGCGCACCTGTCTCTTCACGAAGTCGATATCCTGAAGGTCCTCGACATCTCCCGGCAATTGGGCGAATGTCCTGAGGAAGTCGTCTTCTTCGGCATTGAACCGCTGGAAATCTGCCAACGCATCGGTTTGTCACCGCTCCTGGAAAAACAAATCCCGTACTGCCTGCACTCTATCCTCCGCGACATTGCTCCTGCCTTGTAAAAGCACTCTGCTGCTGCTCCTGCCCCTTCTGAAACCGGTGATTTCACGTCCCTTCTCTCCGCCGTCCCCCTTCCCCTGGGCCGCCGTTTCCAGTCTTTATCCTGCAGGTTCTTGTCCCTCCCGTGCAGGCGGGAACCCAGGCCTTTTTACAGCTCGTTTGCCGGATTAGAAACGCGGTTTTCGTTCTTATGAAATAGGCTGGAAATGCTTTAATTCTTAAAAATTCTGAGATGTCTGATTATTGATTTGACTTTGCCGAGACTGGATTTTATCCTGCTTGTACTTCGCAGCCGAAAACCGTGTATAATGGAAAGGGTTGCTCCATGAAAACAAATCGGTTACACCTTCTCCTTGCCGCAGCCTCAATCTTGCTTCTCAATGGCTGTCAAACATTCCAGACTGCCTCCACGGAAAAATTCGGAGCGGGAGGAATCCCCGGAGAAAAGTATCGAGTCGGCGGCGGTTACCAGATCCGCTACGTCGCTCCCGAAGCCGGGGTGGTCTATCTGGTCGAACATCGAACCGGAACCTTGCTGGGTACAGAATCTCTTCGGCGAGGGGATGCCTTTGAATTCTTTCCCACCCCAGAAGTTGTGGAAGGATTCAGACGGGTCGGCATCGAACTGGCCAGAGGAGAATTTGTGATTTATTTTGTACCCGCCTCTGTCTTGTACCATCGCTGATGCGGTCCGTCTGATGCCGGACCCCGGTATTCGGCTTTTTTCGGAACGGAAATCGCAACTTCCTGTTTTTCCTCTCTCCGTACAGACCGACAATTTGGCAGAGATGGAAGGGGAAACCGGCTTTTCCTCAATCCGCTTCCGCCGCTCCGTTATCCTGCTCTGAATCAAAAATCTCTCTCGCCTTCTTCGGCTGGAGGAATACCATAACAAAGTCATCTACTCAGGGATTGAATCTCTGGAAATCCGTAAGCAAATGTCCCTGTCAGCCCTGCTGGAAAAGCAAATTTCCTGTTTCCTTGAAACCATCCTTCATGAAATCTCTTCGCCCGCCGCCTCCCAATAAATTCGCCGCTCAAACCGGAGCGGGAATCTCTTTTGCGGCCCGCTATATCCTGACCCTGATACTGGAAACTGGAGTCTGGCGGCTGGCGGCTGGATATTCCTGTTTTCCCTTCCAAAAAAGAGAAAAATGAATACAATATTCGAACAATGTGTACAAATAGAAAAACCCTACAATCTAACAGGAGATAAACACATGCGAACAGTCTGGACAATTTCATCCGTTTTGTCTGTCCTTTGGCTCGGCAGCACTGCCATTCAAACGGCAAACCCCACCATAAACTTTGAAAATCCGGATGCCAACTATGCCTGGCCGGTACACGACCCGCAGCGTCCGCTTCCGCCGGTCGTCAAACCCGGCGCCGAAAATCACCTGCCGCCCTCCGATGCCGTTATTCTCTTTGACGGCAAGGACTTATCGGCCTGGAAAAGTGCCAAAAATCCTGACAAGCCCGCCCCTTGGAAAGTGGAAAACGGCTATTTCGAAGTCGTTCCGGGCTCCGGCGACATCGTCACCAAAGACAGTTTCGGCTCCTGCCAGCTTCATATCGAATGGGCCAGCCCCGAAGTTGTCAAAGGCGACAGCCAGGGCCGCGGCAACAGCGGCGTCTTTCTGATGGGCCTCTACGAAATCCAAATCCTCGATTCCTATGACAATCTCACCTACGCCGACGGAATGGCCGCCGCCGTGTACAGCCAGAATCCGCCGCTGGTCAACGCCTGCCGGGCCCCCGGGCAGTGGCAGACCTACGACATCATCTTTCATGCCCCCAAGTTCGAGGACGGCAAACTCGTCCGCCCAGCAGATGTTACGGTGTTTCACAACGGCGTCCTTGTGCAGGATCGCTGGATTCTGACCGGCCCGACCGCCTGGAAGCAGCGGCCCCCGTACTCCCCTCATCCGGAAAAACTCCCGCTGTCCCTGCAGGACCACGGCAACCCCGTCCGCTTCCGCAACATCTGGATTCGCCCGCTGTAGGAACCGTGGGGTAATACGCATCAACCAGAGCCAAAGGAGCGAAATGACTTCTGTTTTTGCCAACAGCAAAGATTACTTCGTTGACGAAGCAGGAGATCTGACATTCTTCAACAGCAAAGGACAAATCATCATTGGCCCGGAAGGGGTCTCTCGTTTTTTTCTGGTAGGTGTCGCCTGCCTGCCGAATCCGCAAGAAGCTGACCAAAAACTGTCCGCGTTGCGAAAGCAGCTGCTGGAAGACCCTTATTTCTCAGGCGTACCATCTATGCATCCGGACGCAGGAAAAACAGCCTTGCTATTCCACGCCAGCAAAGACCTGCCTGAGGTATGCAGAGAGGTTTTTCGAATGCTCGCATCTCAAATTGAGGCAAAGGTGCTGGTCGTTGTCCGAAGGAAAAGAGTGCTTGCAGAAGAAGCTAAAAAATTTTTTGAAAAATTCGGCATAAAAATATCGTCAAATGACATCTACGATGACCTTATTAAACGGCTCTTTCGAAATTTGCTGCATAAATCTGATAAAAACAGAATATTCATTTCACGACGTGGTCGTCATGACCGGTTGGACGCTCTGAAAAAAGCAGTCGAGAAGGCAAAGAAAAACTTTACTCACAAATACGGTATAAAATCTGACAAAGATGTAGAAATCAAAATATCCCATTCACATGAACACGCGGGACTGCAAATCATCGATTACTATTTGTGGGCCTTGCAGCGTCTCTATGAACGAGAGGAGGACCGTTTTTTTCGCTTGCTAAAATCCAATTATCGATTGATTATTGATCTGGTGATAAAAGGAACAAACCTTACGGTGAATATTATACAGACCAGAACCCTTTGGATTTGAACAGAATTTGCAAAGAAACAAGCTAGGTTTCAGGTCTGCTCCTGAAACACACGGCATGAAGCCGACATTCGCTTGTTTCCTTTAATATAAAATACATCCTAAATGGATGAAAGTCAATTAAAATAACATAAGATTGCAATATCAAGACCAACCCCGTCTTGTTATAGGAAAAAGTGCCTATGAAGTGCAGCGAACTGAATCTACAGCCGGCAATCATCAAAGGCCTTCAGAAAGTCGGATACGAAGAGCTTACGCCCATTCAGCAGCAGACGCTCGAGCCGATTCTGGCCGGACGCGACCTGATCGCCAAGGCCGAGACCGGCTCCGGCAAGACCGCCGCCTGCGCCATTCCTATTTTGGAGAAAATTGACCCCCATCTGAAAGAAGTCCAGGCCCTCATTCTCGTGCCCACCCGGGAGCTGGCTCTTCAGTATGTCGAGGAAATCAGCAAGATTGCCCAGTTTACCTCCATCCAAGCCTTTGCCGTTTACGGCGGCTTTTCGATGGATATCCAAAAAGGCAAGCTCGCCGACGGCGTCCACGTCCTTGTGGCCACACCCGGGCGGCTCATCGACCTGCTCTACAACAGCCCGCTGACCCTTTCTCATGTCCGCACCCTCGTGCTCGACGAAGCCGATGAGATGCTCGATATGGGCTTTCTGCCCGATGTGGAGTTTGTCTTTTCGTGTCTGGTTCACGAACACCAGACGCTGCTGTTCAGCGCCACCATGCCGCCGGAAATTAAAACGCTTGCCCAGCGGTATTTGAAAAACCCGGTCATCATTGAACTGAATGTCGAAAAGGTCGCTCCGGAATCGCTCACCCATACCTTCTGCCAGGTTCGACCGCATCATCGGCTTCAGGCCCTGCTGGAGTATCTGAAAACCGAAAACCCCCGTCAGGCTATTCTGTTCTGCAACAGCCGCCGCAGCAGTGAGCAATTATACAATCATCTCAAAAAAGAGCTGGACTCCGTCGAAATCATCCACGGCGGCCTCGAACAGGCACGCCGGACCAGTCTGTTTCGTCGATTCAAGCGGCTGGACATCCGGTATATGATTGCTACGGACATTGCCAGCCGCGGCCTGGATTTCAGCCATACCACCCACGTGATTAACTACGATTTCCCGACGCATCCGGAATCCTACACACACCGAACCGGACGCACCGCCCGAATGGGACGGCAGGGGGTAGCCCTGACGTTTTACACCCCGCAGGACCTTCGAAAACTGCGAACCCTCATTCGGGTCAACCGCATCCAGCCCGTCTGGATTGGTCCTGAACCGGACCTGAATCTCAAACCGTCCAAATCCAAATCTTCGACGCAGACGCACGCTGAACACAAAAAACGGCAGCCGACCCACCGCCGGCGCAGGCGTTCTCGTTCCAAAGGCAGCCGGCCGGAGGAAAAGTGATTGCTCTTCGGCAGGGGAATCGGTAGGATTTGGAAACCATGAGTCAGTCATCCAAGAAAAACGAGTTCTGCCGTGTGTTTGCCGAAGCCGCCGCCGTTCACAAACAATTGCTGGCGGTCTTCGAAAAGGAATGCATCGGTCCGCTCAAAAAGGCCGGACAAATGCTGATTGATTGTCTGGAAGCGGGCGGCTGCATCTACACCTGCGGGAACGGGGGTTCGGCCGCCGATGCCCAGCATGTCGCCGCCGAACTGGTCGGACGTTTCCGGCGCAACCGAAAGGGGCTGCCCGCCGTCGCTCTGACCACCGATACCTCCATTCTCACCTCCGTCGGGAATGATTACGGCTTTGAAGAGATTTTCAGCCGCCAGACGGAAGCCCTCGTCCGCAAAGGCGATATCCTCTGGGCATTTTCCACCAGCGGAAAATCTCCCAATATCCTCAAGGCCGCTCAAACCGCCAAAGCCCAAGGGGCCCTTGTCTTAAGCTTTACCGGACGCAAAAACTCCCCCCTCGAAGTCCTTTCCGACGTCTGCCTGTGCCTCGAAGGGCCCACTGCCTCCGTGCAGGAAATCCACCAGCTGGCTTATCATATCCTCTGCGACTGGGTGGAGGCCCATTTCGCAGAACGGTCATAGCGTCGGCTTACTTACTCATTCAGAACAAGCAGCTCAATGTTGCGAAATTCTACGGGATGGCTTTCCGCCTGCAGGCTGATATAACCGCCCGTCACCCGTCGAGATGCCCCGGCCTCAATCAGTTTGCGGGCATCCGCATCGCCGTCATCCAGTTCCGGACGGCTGTATTCGAGAACGACCTGCCCGTTAATCAAATGCCGAATCAGCCGGTCGCCGTGCACCTCCACCTCCGCCGTCACCCACTGGTCGCCGTGAAAGGTCGGCGAGGAGGAAGGAATACAGTGCTCCGTTCGGCGGCGGTCCTGGATAACCACATGCGTTCCCGGTGTGCACAGGTTGCCGGTCGTCCGCTCATTCTGGCCATCGCCTCCCAGCAGCTGCACCTCCAGACAGACCGGAAAGTTCTGCTCCAGTCCCATCGTCTCCGGCTTTTGACAGTGAATCATAATGCCGCTGTTGCGGAAGGCCCAGGACGGTCCGCCCTTTACCTGCTCCCCGACAAACCGATATTCGAGGCGAATCCGATAGTGCGAAAACGGCACCGCATAAAACAGATGCCCGAACCGCCCTTCAAACTGTTCATACTGGTCATAGGAAACCTTTAAAACGCCGTTTTCGGCCCGGAAGGTATTTTTGTAATTTTCTCCCAGCGGACGGCCGGCAAACTTCGGCGTCCATCCTTCCAGATTCTGGCCGTTAAACAGAGAAATCCACCGCTCCTGGACAACAGGTTCCGTTTGATGACGGCGGCATCCTACGAAAATCACCCCAGCGGCCAATACACCCAGAACGATTCTCTGCATTCCTTGTGTCATTTTCAGTCTCCTTTCCTGACCGGCTGAACGGGGGCCACACAAAAGATATACACCAGCGGCTCCCGACCGGTATTGATGATATTGTGTTCCGTATAGGGCGGAATATAACAAACCCTGCCTTCTCCGACAGGGTAATCCTTTCCGGCGATTTGGGCCGTCCCCTGTCCGGATAGAAACACCAGCGCCTCTTCGTGACCTTCCGTCGAATGAACTCCGCAGTCGCCCCCGGGTTCCAGCCAAACTCTTCCGGCCTTCATTCCGCAGGTGAACGCCGGATCAATCACCCGCTGATAGGCCCGCTGGTTATTCAGCTCCGTCACAAACGCCTGATTGGCCATAAATCTCTCCCAAAATATTGCCCGGAATTGCCAAAGATACTATAAAGAAAAACGGCGGAATCGCAATCCTAAATATACACAAATAAAAACCAAACTTTCGATTCCGCCGACAGCCGGATATCCTTCTGTGGTAAACGGCACAAACCGGGCTTATGAGCATGCATCAGCCTGATGCGATATGAGTGCCCTCCGGATAAAATTTTCTGTTTTGACCCGAAATATGCCGATATAGTAAGTCGATAGTTTTCGATATGGCGAACGAAGCGTTTCAAAAATCCAAAGATAAAAAGGAACTATGGCAACAGAGTATTCTGCCGAGATAATCCATCGACTGGAGGAGGCCTTCGGCCGGCTGGGACTGCATCGCCCGATGAACGTCAGCCGGTATGAGCCGGGTACCCAGCTGCAGTATGCAGTCACCCCCCTGCCGGCCCGCGGCACGGCCCATGTGAGGGTTCAGATTGAGCGGTTTGTCGGCGGCGGCTTTGCCGGACAGGTCTATCAGATTCGCCTGCTGGAAATTGTCAAAGACGGGCAGGTTGTCCAGGAATTCGCCGGTCTCCGGCAGAACAATCTTTACGCGATGAAAATCTTAATTCCGCCTTCCGGGACGGGTCGTTTGTTTAGAGATTTGCTGTATGCGGTGGGGTTTCAGGGGCCGTTTCAGCCGCAGGTCAATCCGGCGGCGGCCCGGGCCGGTGCTCTCTGGCAGACCTTCATCCGTCAGGCAGCCGCCGAACGGTTTGGAGATACCGAATGCGTCAACGAGATTTATGCCACCTTCGCGGACCCTGTGCTGGGCAGCTGCGGCGAGATCAGCCGCTGGATAGACGGGCGGACCTGGCGGCTGGAGGTGGACGACCGACTGGACCTGTTGCGGCTGTGGCGCAAGGGACGACCGGTCCCGACTGAACAGCTCGGTTCACCGGAGTATCGGGCCAAGTATGTCTTTATGCATGATTTTGTGCGGCTGCTCTACGAGCTGGGGGCCTACGAATTTGCACGCCAATACGAATGGAGCACCTGCAAAAGCCAGCCGAATTGCCTCAAACGCCTCGACACCAACAACGACCCGCAGGCCGGTCTGGTCGCAGTGGACTTTCGCGCGGGGTTGACCCTTTTGCCCTTCCTGCCGATGAGCCCGGGGGATTTTAAACTCATCGCCAAAGGCATCGCCCGCGGCTCGCTGGTTCAATTTGACCGGGGAGATTTGGCCAAACTGGAACGGTATATCCGGGAACATCCGCAAGCATTTGCCTCCATGCCTTACAAAGACCAGATGCTGCGGGAACTGAAGGAATGTGAAGAGATTTACCGCAATTCGATTCCGGATATTACACACAATCATATTCGGCTTCTGACAGACGGCCGACTGTGGAGCACCCTTTTATCCAGTGCCGTAACCAGCTGGCGGGTCTGCGGCCAGATTGATGCGCAGCACGAAACGGTCTTGCGCGGCTGTGCGGGCAAGACGCTTTTGTTTTGGATGCTCGGGCTTGTGCCGCTGCTGGGACGCGTTTTGCGCAAGGCCTGGGGGCGGCCGGACTGGCGCTCGCACTATCTCGAACTTTTAAGCAGTCCGTCATACTTTGGACGGACAATTGTCGGCAAAATCTATGAAATTCTCATCGGCTGGCATCGCAAAGGGCGTCTGGGCGAAAAACAAGTCGAGGCCATTCTGAGAAGCCCCTGGCGGTTTTGGCTGCACCTGCCGCTGGCGATTCTTCCGGCCGGGCTCCATCGCTTTTTGACGGACAAACAAGTCTTTCTCGCCCGGCTCCACTCCCTGTTTGTCCGGCCGTTCCAGTTGTACTTTAAGCCCGACCTGCGGGAACAGTGGCTGCGGGATATGGTGCAGGAGGGGCAGAAAAAACAGATTCTCAGCGAGGAGGATGCAGCAACAATTCTTTCCCAAATCAAAGAGCCGTTTATTCAGCGCTATTTGATGTGCCTGGTGCTGCACCTGCTGACCCTGCCGGTTACCCAGCTGGTCGGACTGCTGATTGCTGTCGTGTACTGGATTTACCACCCGGAATTGACCTTCTGGGAAGCCTTTGCGTTTGCCGGAATTGTGCTGGGAGTGCTGGCTTTTGTCCCGATTTCCCCGGGTTCCTTTACCCGGGGTTTGATTACAACGATTATGGCCATCCGGGACCGTACCGTGAAAGAATACAACATCGCACTCTATCTGAGTTATTTCAAATATGTAGGGTATCTGGCATTCCCGATTCAGATGACGTATCGGTATCCGGCCCTGGCACGCTTTATGGCGGCCCACTGGGCGACGGATGCCGTACACATCGTGCCGGTATTCGGGGAGCGGGGGGCTCTGCTGGAACACGGCATCTTTCGGCTCTTTTACAACTGGCCGCTGACGATTCGGCGCCGAATGCCCCAAATCGCTCAGATGCGTCTTGGGCTCAGACCCCGCCTTTGGCCCGCCGCAGCCGCATTTCTCGGAGCCGCCGCGACCATGACGATTTGCCATGTCCTGTACTATGAATCGACCCAAACTCCCCCGACCAAAGAAAACCTTTGGTATCTGAAACCTCTGTTGTGTCTGGCCTTACTCGTACCGGCGGCCGCCGGGTGGATTGGGGCCCGATTCGCCGGCGGCCTGGTTCGAAGCAAACGAATCGCCGCCGCCGCACTCGGTGGGCCGGCCGCAGCGGCACTCTATACACTCGGAACCTTTCTGGTCGAACAGAGCTGGGACACTCCGACAAAACCAGCCCTGCTGATTCCGCTTCTCTGGCGGGGGTTTCTCTTTCCGCTTGCCGCTGTCCTGGGGGCTCTCACCGCAGAAATCACCGAACCGTCCCCCGATGTAAAATCTTTCCAAAAAAAATGATTAAAACACATCCAGAAAAACCGTCCGGTTTTGTCCGGTTTCCTCTTTTTTCATCTGGATTTATTGGACGAACGCTTGTAAAATGCCGGTGTTTGTGAGAAAATCGCTTTTGGACGAAAAACCAAATTGCGTTTTTGGAGTTGAAAGAGAATGAAAAATCCTTTTGGGTCGTTTTGTGACGGCCTGTTTTTGGACATGTGCATCACAACGCAGTTGAAACTGCCGCGCCAGCGGGAAACCGTCCTGGCGTTTTTTGAGCGGATTCAAAAACGCTTCCCCACCCTGCATCAGTTTTCCCGACGGGAACAGGGGGAACTGATTTTGGAAGAAGAAATTGAGGGACGCCGGTTCCGCTGGGTGGCGATGGAAACCCAGCGTCTGTCCGCCGGGTGCGCAGACCCGGACGATTTTGAGCAGGCCTACGAACTCCAGCGGGAAGTCATCGAGATTATGCCGTATATGCTGGGCATCAGCCCGCTGGACATCGAATCTCTGGATGTAACCTTTACCATGGATTTTGACTATCAGGGCAATCACGATGAAGTGATTGCCGAGGCCCTGCTGGGCAATTCGAGTTTAAGCAGCTTTTTCGAAATTCCGGGGGCCAAAGTGGTCAGCTGCTGCCCCACCCTGATTGCAGCCCTGACGCCGGACGGTTCCCTGCAGGCACGGATAGCCATGGAGTCCCGCAGCGGGCTTCTGGAGCGCAGCGACAAAGGAAAAATGGAAGAGCCCATCAGTCTCTATTTTACCGTTCGCCGCTATCCTTCCGGACAGGCGGAATGGACAACCGCAGAGGCCTTTGCCAAACAATGCCGCATCGCCGAGCATCTGATGTTTGAGCGGATTATTCCCCATTTTGCCCGGCCGCTGAGCAATGCCATATCTCAGAGACGTTAACAGGTTCTTCATCCGAAAGCGAGGTGTCATCCATGGCGGTGATTGAGGCTCCCTTCAGTCAGTATAAACTGAAAAATTATCTGATTGTGATGTGGATTCTGCTCGGGGCGGCGGCCATGTTTGCCTATGACGGTTATCTGAGCCGCTATGAATGGTCGGGCCGCTATTCGTTCTACAAAAAGCACGTCGTAGACAACGGCGGCGTGCCGGATTCGGATATGAAGTTCAATATGTACAGTCCGCCGTTTCTTCTGGCGGGCGCTGCTGTGGCTGCCTTTTTCTATATCCGCTCCAAAAACAGAAAACTGACAGCGGATGAAACCGCCCTCCGGACGGAAACAGCCGTCATCCCCTATGAAGCCATTGAAAGCATCGACAAAACCCATTTCGACAAGAAGGGGTTTTTCACAATCACTTATCAGGAAAACGCTCAGAAGCGGCAGTTGACGCTCTCGGACCGCAATTATGACAATCTGGGAGCCCTGCTGGACCTTCTGGTCAGCAAACTCACATAAAGGAAATCTGGAAAGGAAGACTGGGCGGATGAATTGCTGTATTGCAGGCTTGCAGTGGGGCGATGAGGGCAAAGGAAAGGTTGTCGATATTCTTGCCGAGCAGTGCGAGTGGGTCGTCCGCTACAACGGAGGCGCCAATGCAGGCCACACGGTGATCATCGGCGACCAGCGGTTCGCCCTGCATCTGCTGCCCAGCGGTGCGGTCCGACCGGGCTGCCGCTGTGTGATTGCCAACGGTGTCGTCGTGGACCCGTCCGTACTGATGGAGGAAATTCGCGGCCTGCAGGAGCGGGGAATTTCCCTTGAAGGACGGCTGTTTATCAGCGAAAACGCCCACGTCGTTTTGGACTATCACAAACTTGAAGACCGGCTCCGGGAGGAGGCCCTGGGCAAAAACAAAATCGGAACAACCGCCCGGGGCATCGGCCCCTGCTATGCCGACAAAGTCGGACGCAGTTATGCCGTCCGGATGGCCGACTTCCGCAGACCGGAAGAGCTGAAGGAAAAACTGCGGAAAATCATCTCTTACAAAAACAAACTGTTCAGCACGCTGTACAACGCCCCGCCGCTGGAAGCAGACGCCGTTTTTGAAAAATGCATGAGCTGGCGGGCTGCCGTTCTGCCCTGCATTACCAACACCACCCAGCTGCTGTTCGAAGCCATCGACAAGCGGCAATCCATCCTGTTCGAAGGGGCGCAGGGGGCCCTGCTGGATTTAGACCACGGAACCTTTCCTTATGTTACCAGTTCCAATGCCAGCCCGCTTGGGCTGGGCCCCGGCTGCGGAATACCCGCCCGCTATGTGGACCGATTCATCGGAGTCGCCAAGGCCTACTCCACGCGTGTCGGCGGCGGCCCGTTTCCGACCGAACAAGACAACGAAATCGGCCAATACATCCGGGAAAAAGGGCACGAATACGGCACCACGACCGGTCGGCCCCGCCGATGCGGCTGGTTCGATGCCGTGGCGGTCTCCTACACAGCCCGGCTGGGGGGCATGACGGAAGCGGCGATGATGCATCTGGACACACTGGCGGGTCTGGACGAGCTGAAAATCTGCCGGGCTTATCGAATCGGCGGCCGGGAAATCACGTTCTTTCCCGGCGACAGTCGCGACCTGGAGGCCGCCGAATGCGTTTATGAAACCCTCGAGGGCTGGAAGGAGGATTTATCCGGAATTGAAGACTATTCAGACCTGCCGGTTCCCGCCCGCCGCTATGTGGAAACCGTTGAAAAACGAATTGGGATTCCGATTACGATGCTCGGTGTCGGACCCCAGCGAAGCCAGGTTATTTACCGCAAACCTCTATGACGACGGATTTTGAAAACAAACGCCGTCAAACGGCCCTTCGGCTGGGGCTGAAGCCGGAGTCTTTGCCCCGTCATATCGCCATCATTATGGACGGCAACGGACGATGGGCGACCCAGCGGGGTCTGCCTCGCTTCCGCGGACATGAACAAGGCGGCAAGACCGTCGAAACCATTGCCAAATACTGCGTCGATATCGGTTTGGAGGTCCTGACGATTTACTCCTTCAGCATGCAGAACTGGAAACGGCCGAAAGAGGAAATCGACTTTCTGATGTATCTGTACGCGGCTTATCTGGAGGGAATCCGGCCGATGCTGATGGAAAACAATGTACGGCTGGTGCATCTGGGCACCCTTCGCCAGCTGCCGCAGAAAGTTGTGGACGCCCTGGAAGAAACCAAGCGGCTGACCGCTAACAATACAGGGATGGTCTTGTGTCTGGCTCTCAATTACGGGGGACGGGAGGAAATCGTCCAGGCCGTTCAGCAGATTGCCGAAAAATGCCGCCAAAATCTTTTGGAACCCGATAAGATTGACGAAGCGTGCATCTCCGATCACCTTTACACGGCGGGCTGTCCGGACCCGGATTTGGTCATCCGCACCTCCGGGGAACTTCGCATCAGCAATTTTCTGCTCTGGCAGATTTCGTATGCGGAATTTTACGTAACAGAAACATTCTGGCCGGATTTCACACCGGCGGATTTGGACAAAGCCCTGACGGCCTTTGCAGGACGTTCCAGACGATTCGGAGATATTCGCCCTTCAATTCCCTGATTTGAGGTACGAAGGATGCTTAAGCAGCGATTGATTTTTGGAACGCTGATGACGGCGGCTTTTGTCGGGCTGATTCTGCTGGACGGCCGGCTGGACGGGTCTCTTTCGGGCACCCCTGCCAAGGGAAAACCCCAAGGCACCATTTTTCTGATTCTGCTGTGCATTCTCGCCGTGCCCGCCCAAATGGAACTGGCTGCTTTAGCCCGCAGCGGCGGTCAGAAAATATTCCTCCCGGAAGCAATCTTCGGTTCGTTCTTATTGGCCGGCAGCTTTTTCTGGGCCAATCTTTCAGACAATCCGGAGCGATTTTTGCTCTATTATTTCCTTTTTTCCCTGTTTTTCATCTTTGCCGGTCTTTTTCCGGCCCAGCTTCTGCGGGAAGGGGTTGTCGGAACCCTGAAAAACTGCTCCGCCACGCTCTTTTCGATTCTTTATCTGGGTTTTTTGTCCAGCTTTGTCGTCGGGATACGGGTCAGCAGCGGGCCTTGGGCTCTTCTGATGTATATTTTTACCATAAAGTCTTCTGACACAGGAGCTTATACTTTCGGCAAGATGTTCGGCACTCACAAATTAGCCCCGGTAGTCAGCCCCAAAAAAACCTGGGAGGGACTTGTGGGTGCTGTTTTCGGCGGGGCGTTATGCGCCTATCTTTTTTCGGTGTTTTCAGGTATAATGTCCCCGCTTCAGTCGGTGTTCTTTGGAGCCGTTTCGGCCGTACTTGGACAAATGAGCGATTTGTGTGAATCGATGCTCAAGCGGGATGCCAGTCAAAAGGACGCCTCCGCATCCATTCCGGGATTCGGGGGGATTCTGGATGTGATTGATTCGCTGCTGCTGCCGGCCCCGCTTGCTTATCTGTTCTTTCTGTGGAAATAAAAAGTCTGACGAAGGAAAAGACGTTGGAACTGAAATTAATCATTCAATCCGACCAGCAGCGTCTGGAATTGTTCGGCCCGACCGACGGGCACCTGCGGATGCTGCAGAATGAACTGCACGTGCGAATCACGGCCCGCGGAGAGATGGTCATCATCAGCGGAGGAGAGCCGGAGGTGCGCCGCACAGCGGATGTGCTGGACCGAATGCAGAAACGGCTGCTCAAACGCGGTTCTCTCAATCCCAAAGATGTGCTGGAAATTCTCGACCAATCAAAAAATCAGATTCGTCCGGAACGGGATGAGGTCATTGAAGTCTTTTCCAGCAAGGGCATTATTGAACCCTTCACCAAGGGACAGCTGGAATACATCAAGACGATGCACCGCAACGACCTGACCTTCTGCACCGGTCCGGCAGGCACAGGCAAAACTTACCTGGCTGTGGCCGTGGCCGTTTCGATGCTGCGGAAAAAGCAAATCCGCAAAATCGTCCTGGCCCGACCGGCTGTCGAGGCGGGCGAACGGCTCGGTTTTCTCCCCGGAGACCTTCAGGCCAAGGTCAACCCGTATCTGCGCCCCCTGCTGGACAGTCTGGAAGACATGATGGAATTCGGCCAGATGCGGAAACTGATGGAAATGGATGTGATTGAGATTATCCCGCTGGCCTTCATGCGGGGGCGAACTCTCAATGAAGCCGTGATTATCTGCGACGAGGCCCAGAATACCTCCCCCTCGCAGATGCTGATGTTTCTGACGCGGCTGGGACGCGGCTCCAAAATGATTATCACCGGCGACATCACCCAGATTGACCTCGAACGCGGACAAACCAGCGGAATGGTGGATGCCATTCGGACCCTTTCCAACATTGAAAACATCGGGTTTGTGGAACTGACCGAAGCGGACATCGTCCGCCACAGTCTGGTCCAGCGAATCGTCCAGGCCTACGACCAGAAACGCCAGGGAATTCGACCCAATCGAGATGGAACAAATGGGATGGCTTCGTAAAAAAATCAGCGTACGCCGTCCGGCCGGGCGAGCCGCTCTGTCTGCAGAGCGCAGCCGGAAATGGCCCGAGTCTTTTAACAAATCCAGGGCTCTGCTCCTCGTTCTTTTTGTGGTTTATCTGGCAGCGCTGGTCTTTCTGCTGTCGCTGGATACGGAACACCCGGAGTTTCTGACCGGCGGGATGCGGCATTTCAAGCCCTGGTCTCAAATCGTCGCACTGACCGTCGTGACCGCGCTGGTGCTGCTGGGAACCGTCTTTTATATTCATCACTGCCGGCCCCAGTTTTTCAACCGGGCCAATCGGGCGTTCACCATGGCCCTGTTGTTCTGGCTGCTGCTGGCGGTCAACCGGTTCTTTTCAATCTGGCAGGGAGGGGTGATTTATCTGGCGACCGGAACCACCATCGCCGCCGCCGTTATCCTCACCATGGTCTTCGACCAGCGTTTTGCCATCGGAATGACTGTGTTTTACTCCGTGCTGGCCTGCTTTTCCGTCAGTCGGCTGGCCACACTGGAGCTGTTTTTGACGATGATGGCCGGCGGACTGACCTGCTGCGGCTTCCTGAAGGAAATCCGCACCCGAATGAAACTCATTGAAGTGTGTGCGTATGCCTCCGTGGCCGTCTTTCTGATGGCCTTCTGCTTTGGAATGCTTCAGGAGAAAACGCACGACCAGACGCTGCTGAACGCCGGGTTTGCCGCCGGAGCAGCTTTTTTGATGGGGGTCTTTCTGCAGGCCTTTCTGCCGTTCATCGAAAAAATGTTCGGAATCGCTACCAGCATGACGCTGATGGACTACAGCGACGCCAACCAGCCCCTGCTGAAACGGCTGGCGATGGAAGCGCCGGGCACATTCAGCCACAGTCTGCTGATCGGCTCGATTGCGGAAACGGCGGCGGATGCCATCGGGGCCAACGGGCTTTTGTGCCGCGTGGGGGCTTACTACCACGACATCGGGAAAATCAACAAACCTTCGTATTTTGTGGAAAACCAGATGGGTTCGGCCAGCCGGCACGAGCAGCTCTCTCCGGCCATGAGCAAACTGGTGATTGCCGGCCATGTCAACGACGGAATGGAAATTGCAAAAGAATACGGGCTTCCGTCGGTGCTGCGGCAGTTTATCGAAACCCATCACGGCACCACCCTGATGGAATACTTCTACAACGAGGCCCGCAAGAAAAAAGGAGAACACGAAAACGAGGTTTCCGAAATCGAGTTTCGCTATCCGGGCCCCAAGCCCCGCACACGGGAGGCAGCCATCGTCATGCTCGCGGATGCGGTGGAAAGCGCCGCCCGCTCCCTGACGGACCCCAGCCCCACCAAAATCGAAACCCTGGTCCATACCATTGCCATGAAGCGCCTTCAGGACGGTCAGTTTGACGACTGCGACCTGACGCTGCGGGAATTGAGCCAGATTGAAGCCAGCATGTCCAAGTTTTTGGCGGCGCATTATCACGGACGAATTGCGTATCCAAAACTCGAGGAGAAATCGAACCGTGAAGAAAAAACCGACTCCGCCGCCGCTGAGAAATCTCAAAACGGTTCGAATGTATGACTGCATTGAAACGGGTCAGACAAACCATTCATATCCGGCTTGACGCGGAACCGTTCCCTGTTGAGCCGAGGAAGCTCCGCACGCTGGTGCGGGAGGTGCTGCGCCGGCACGGAGTATCCAGCGCACGTGTCGATGTGGTTCTGACGGACGATGCACAGATGCGAAAAATGCATCAGACGTTCCTGCAGGACCCGCGGACAACGGATGTCATCAGTTTTGACTTAAGCGGGCCGGAAACTCCGCAGCCGTGTTTTCAGATTCTGGTCAATGCCGCGATGGCCCTTCGGGAAGCACGCCGGCGGGGCCACAGCCCGCAGGCCGAACTGAGTCTGTATCTCATCCACGGCCTGCTGCACAATCTGGGGTTTGATGACAGCCGGCCCGAGTCAGCCGAACAGATGCACAAACGGGAAGAAGAACTGCTCCGGCTGTTCGGGTATCCGCCCGTTTACTATTCGTCTCCGCAGAAAAAGACTGGAAGGAGAAACCGCCGTGAGTGAAACAGCCGCTTTGGTTCTGCTGCTTGCTTGTCTGACAGGGCTGTCCCTGTTTTTTTCCTTAAACACCCTGGCCCTGCAGAACTTCTCCGTTCTGAAACTTCAGGAACGGTTTAAATCCGCCGGCCGGGAAGAGCGGTTTGATGAATTCCTCAAAATCGCCGACCGGCTTACACTCACCTGCTCTTTCCTGCGAATGCTCACCAACGCCTCCATCCTGCTGACGCTGGTTCATCTGATGCAGGGGCATCACTATCTGCTGACCTTTCTGGCAGCGCTGGTTATTCTGGAAATTTTCGCGGTCATTATCCCTCATTCGTGGGCCAAACATGCCGGAGAAATGATTCTGCCCAGGACCTTTGTCCTGCTGAAGGCCCTGATGTATTTAATCCGTCCTTTCCTGGCGGTGGCAGACCTGCATGACCGGCTGGTGAGGCGGCTGACGGGCAGTTCGCCGGAACCTTCCGAAGAGGCTGAAGAAGAAATCCTCGGAGCTGTAGAGCAGGGCAAAATTGAAGGCGTTGTCGATGAAGAAGAAATGGAAATGATTGAAAACGTCCTTGAGCTGGACGAAACGACGGCGGCGGAGATTATGACTCCGCGGACCGCCCTGGTGGCGGTGCCGGTCGGGGCGGACCTCCAGACGGTCCTCAAAGCCCTCGAACGGGGACATTCGAGAGTCCCGGTTTATGACGGCACCATCGACAACATTGTCGGACTGCTGTATGCCAAAGACCTGCTTTCTTGGGTGGGCAAAGACCCAAAGGATTTCGATTTGAGGGCCATAATGCGCCCGCCCTATTTTGTGCCGGAAAGCAAAACCCTGCGGGATTTGCTGCACGAGTTCCAGAGCCAGAAACTGCATATCGCTATTATTCTCGATGAATACGGCGGCACGGCAGGACTGATTACCATTGAGGATATTCTGGAGGAACTGGTTGGTGAAATTGCCGATGAGTACGAAGATACCCCGTCTGAACATCTCCGCAAGATTGACGAAAACACCTATGAAATCGATGCACGAATGAATATCGGAGATGTCAACAGCGAACTGGAAATCCGTCTGCCGGAGGAAGAGGACTACGACACGCTGGGCGGGTTTGTCTTTTCGCATCTGGGCTATATCCCCAAAGCGGGGGAATCGTTTGAATATCAGGACTTAAAACTGACCATTGTGCAGGCGGAGCCCCGGCGGGTGCGTCGAGTGCGAATTCAGAAACCCGCCAAAACAGCCCGCAGCGGCCAGTAATCATGCAAAAGAAGGACCAAGCCATTTGTCTGCGGACGGCTGCCTATTCAGACAGCTCACAGATTGCCGTTTTTTTCACGGAAACCGGAGGCAAGATTTCGGCAATCGCCAAAGGGGCCCGTCGCCCCAAAAATCCGTTTGACGGTCCCATCGAGGTCTTTTCTTATGGAACCATTGTCTATGTCCCCGGCCGACAGGAGGGGCTGGCTGTCCTGTCGGAATTTGCTCAGCAGCCGCTGTTTCTGGGGCTTCGGAGGCGGCTGGAAACGCTCAATGCCGCCCTGCCGGCGGCGGAACTGACCGAAAAACTGACTCAGCCGCAGGACCCCCACCCCCGGCTTTTTGAAGGCCTGCGTCAGTTTCTGCTGGACGTACAGGAAGCCGCAGATGCACGGCAGATTCGGATACGGCTGATTTTGTATCAGATGCTGCTGCTGGCGGAAATCGGCCTGGCACCGGTGCTGGACCGGTGTGTGAACGGACCGCATCCCTTCGGACGGCACTGGAAATGGATTTATTTTTCCAGTCATCAGAACGGCCTGCTTTGTCCGGACTGCGAAGGGGCGTTTGCCGAAAAAAAACGAATCAGTCCGCCGGCGGCCGCCGCCCTGGCTGATTTGAAACAGCTGAAAAACGCCGATGAGAAAACCGTTCAGGAAATCGAGGGGCTTCTGCTTTACCACTTCCGGGAACTGACAGGCCGTCCGCTGAAATCCAAGCCGGACTAAACGTCTTCTTCAAACAACTCTTTCTGCGGGACCGTCCCTTTCGGGGAGGAGATTTTCAGCCCCAAATGCCTGCACGCCTCCGGGGTAATTTCCCGCCCGCGTTTGGTGCGTCGGACAAAACCGATTTGAAGCAGATAGGGCTCCACAACATCCTCGAGCGTATCGCGTTCCTCCCCGAGCGTAGCCGCCAGGGCTTCAATGCCCGCCGGCCCCCCTCCATAGACAGTCGCCAGCGCCCGCAGAAAGGCCCGGTCCAGCTCATCCAGTCCTAATTCGTCGATTTGTTCCATCCGCAGGGCATCCGAAACGATTTTTGCGGTCAGCCGCCCGGCCCCCTTGACCTGGGCATAATCCCGCACGCGTTTGAGAAGCCGGTTGGCAATACGGGGGGTGCCGCGGCTGCGCTGGGCAATTAATTCGAGGGTGCCGTCGTCGGCCTGAAGATTCAAAAGCACCGCTGAACGCCGGAGAATCTGCGTCAGCTCCTGCGGGCTGTAAAATTCGAGATGATGCAGAATCCCGAAACGCCCGCGCAGGGGGGCACTTAAAAGCCCGGCCCGCGTCGTTGCACCAATCAGCGTAAAGCGTTTGAGGGGGAAATTGATGGTCTTCGCGTGCAGACCGCTGTCCACGGTAAAATCGACCTTGAAATCCTCCATAGCCGGATACAGAAACTCCTCAACCGGCGTACTGAGCCGATGAATTTCATCAATAAAGAGAATATCACCGGTGCCGATGTTGGACAGAAGCCCCATTACATCGCCCTGTTTGGTCAGAGCCGGGCCCGAAGTGACGCGAATGGCCGCCCCCATTTCGTTGGCAATCACATGGGCAAGCGTCGTTTTGCCCAGACCCGGCGGGCCGTAAAAGAGGATATGTTCGAGGGGTTCCCCCCGCTTTCGCGCGGCCTCAATGGCGATAGACAGCTTTTGACGGACGTTGTCCTGCCCAATGCACTCCTCCAGCCGCTTCGGACGCAGGGCATAGTTGAACTGCTCCTCCCCTTCGCCCCGTGAATCTCTGCTTAAGACTCGGTCAATCACCATAAAAACCCGTCAAAATAGCTGTTCACACTTCCGTGCCCTGCTTGATTCGATACACCAGCGGAACCAGCTCCTCGGCCGTCTGGATTTCCGGATGTTTCCTGCAGGCCAGCTCAATCAGCTCCATGGCCTCGGCGCGTTTTTCGCCCCAGGCAATCAGAATCTCGAGGGCCTCCATCTGGAATACCTTGAAAGCCGTCTGCGGTTTTTCTTCACCGCCGGCGGATACGGCAAACCGGCCGAGCTTGCCCTTCAGTTCCGCAATAATCACCTGTGCCATCCGTTTGCCGATACCCGGCAGCGTCGCCAGAAACTTTTCATCGCCGTTCTCGACGGCATCGGCAATCCGCCCGACCGGCATGGCCAGCGATTTGAGCCCCTTCTTTATCCCCATCCCCTTCACACTCGTATAGCGTTCAAAAAACGCCTTCTCGGCATCCGATAAAAACCCGACCAGACGGGGAATAAGATTGCCGCCGCCCGGGGACCCTTCAAAATACTCGAGGGTGGAAAGCGTTACCGTGGTCCCGATGGAACCGCTGAGGGCATTGACGGCATAGCCGGCCAGAAGGACCTCATAGCAGACCGACCCGACCTGCACCAGCCCCTTGTCCTCTTCGAGAGCAACCAGTTTTCCTTCGATTCGGGCTATCATCGTATCAACAGAAGAACCCAAAAAGAAAAAAACTCCATGAAAAAACCGTTTGTCCGTCTTACCTTTTTTTGGCCGCCAAATATCTTATTTCCGCCTGCTGATTTTCCGAAGCACAGCAAAGGGCCGCCGCAACGGCGTCAGCCACATCCGGCGGCTCCGGTATCTGCGTCAAACCGAGCAACGAACGAACAGCCCGCTGCATCTGTGCTTTGCCCGCCCGGCCGTTTCCGGTCAGCGATTTTTTGATTCGCGTCGCCGAATAACTTTTCACGGCGGCTCCGGCGGCGGCCGCCTGCTGCAGAATCACTCCCCGGGCATGCCCCATCAAAATAGCTGTTCGAGGGTGCTGATAATGGGCGTACAGCTCCTCCACCGCAACAAAATCCGGCTCAAAGCGTTCGAGCAAAGACGAAAAATCGGCGGCAATCTGCACCAGTCGTTCCGCAAGAGAGCGCCGGGCCTCCGTGCGGATCACCCCGGCCTCCAGCAGACGCTCCCGGCCCCCCTCCGCCTGAATCACTGCATACCCGCACAGATTCAATCCCGGGTCGATGCCGAGGATTCTCATTGCCGTCTCCAGGTCGTAACGCCGCCCGGCTTGTCTTCCAGAATAATGCCGAAGCGGGCCAGCTGGTCGCGGATGCGGTCGCTCTCGGCGAAATCTTTTCGGGCACGCGCCTGCGCCCGCTGCGCAATCAGCTGACCAATCAGAAAATCGAGCAGCTCCTCATCCGCCCCGCCGCCGGAAACGGGCTCCTCAAATCGAAGGCCGAGAATCTGTTCTCCCAGCCGAACGAATGCATCCTGAAGGGCCTGCCAGCTTGCCGCGGACACATTCGTCTTGTCCGCCAGAGCGTTGACCGCTCGAACCAGTTCAAACAAAACCGACAAGGCAATCGATGTATTCAGGTCATCATCCATCGCCTCAAAAAACTTCTTCTCCAGCCGGCGGATTTGCTCGAGCAGGTCCGCATCGGCCGGTCCGGCCGGCGCCTTGGCCAGACGCTTTCGGACCGTCGAAACCGCATCGGTAATCTTCTCATATCCGCTCAGGGTCGCCGATAAAGCTGCATCCGAAAAATCAATTGGGCTGCGGTAGTGGCTTTGGAGAATCAAAAGGCGAACGGCCATCGGCGGATAGGTTCGGCTCAGCCGCGGATGGCCTTCCTTGAAAATCTGCTTGAGCGTGATGAAGTTGTTCAGACTTTTACCCATCTTCTGGCCGTCCACCGTAACCATATTGTGGTGGAGCCAGTAGCGGACAAACGGCTGACCGTTGGCGGCTTCAGACTGGGCGATTTCGCATTCATGGTGCGGAAACTGGTTCTCAATGCCGCCGCCGTGAATATCAATCGTCGGCCCCAGATACTTCATACTCATCACGGAGCATTCGAGGTGCCAGCCGGGATAGCCGCGGCCCCAGGGACTGTTCCACTGCATAATGTGGCCCGGCTCGGCCCTTTTCCAGAGCGCAAAATCCGCCGGATGCCGCTTTTCCGGATTGACCTCCACCCGGGCGCCGGCCAGCATCTCTTCCACATTTCGCCCGGACAGCCGGCCGTACGACGGCCAGCGGCTCACATCAAAATACACCGAGCCGTTGACCTCATAGGCATATCCTTTTTCCAGCAGCGTCTGAACCAGCTCAATCTGCTCCGGGATATGTCCGGTAGCGCGGGGGCTGATGTCCGGCCGCAGACAGTTGAGGGCATCCATATCCTCAAAGAAGCTGCGGGTATAAAATTCGGCAATCGCCATCGGATGTTTGCGCTCGCGCTGGGCCTGTCGGCCGATTTTGTCCTCGCCGGCATCCGCATCATCCGTCAGATGGCCGACATCGGTGATATTCTGGACATGGGTTACTGCATACCCCAAAAAGCGCAGATACCGAATGAGCACATCGAAACTCACATAACTTTTCGCATGGCCCAGATGGGCATGCCCATAGACCGTCGGTCCGCAGACATAAATCCCGACCTGCCCTTCGTGCAGCGGTTTGAACTCTTCAACCTTCCGACCGAGTGTATTATACAGTTTCAACGCCATAAAGATTTCCTCTGCTGTACGGCTCAAAGCCCCTTGATGCGGCGGCGAAGCAGGACGACGGCCGTAGCGGCAATTGCCTCTCCCCGCCCGATTTCGCCGAGGCCTTCGTTGGTTTTGGCCTTGACATTCACACAGGCAAAATCAATATCCAAAAGACCCGCGATGCATCGCCGCATCTGCCCCTTGAAGGGACCGAGTTTGGGTTCTTCCGCATGAACAATCAAATCAATATTTACCGGCTCCCAGCGGTCTTTTTCAAGCCGCTCCTTGACCCCCAGCAGCAGCGCTCGACTGTCGGCATCCTTCCACTGCGGGGCGGTATCCGGATACATCATTCCGATATCACCCAGACCGGCGGCCCCCAAGAGGGCATCCATCAGGGCATGGAGAGCGGCATCGCCGTCGCTGTGCCCCAAAAGACCGCGGTCAAACGGAATCTCAATTCCGCCCAGCTTCAGCGGGCGCTCCGGCACAAGCCGATGAATATCCGTTCCGATTCCCGTTCGATATTCGTACTGCAAATCCATCAAAGAGTCCCTTTGGTGCTTGGGATGCGGTTTCCGGTAATGCGGACGGCCTGGCCGAGGGCCTGACCGACCGCTTTAAAAACGGCCTCCGCAATATGGTGGCTGTTGACGCCGTAAGGCACCTCAATATGCAGATTCAGCCGGCCTGCCGTGGAAAACGCCCGCCAGAACTCTTCGACGCACTGGACATCAAAATCGCCGATTTTCTCGGAGGTGTATTGAACTCGATAAACCAGATACGCTCGGCCCGACAGGTCCACGCTCACCTCGGCCTTGGCATCCTCCATCGGAACAACCGCATGGCCGAACCGGGCAATGCCCCGCTTTTCACCAAGGGCCTGCCCGAGGGCCTCCCCCAGACAAATCCCGACGTCTTCCACGGTATGGTGGGCATCCACCTGCAAATCCCCGCGTGCCTGAACCGTCAAATCAATCCCGCTGTGTTTGCTCAAATGACAGAGCATATGGTCAAAAAACCCCACACCGGTGCTGATTTCATACCCGCCCTGTCCATCCAGATTCATCTGAACGGAAATGTCCGTTTCATTCGTCTTCCGCTGGACGCAAGCCGTGCGTTTTTTCATACGCGTTTTCCTTTTTGGGAAAGAATCTCTCGCAAAGCCGTTACGAGAATCTTGTTCTGCTCCGGAGTGCCGACGGTAATCCGCAGCTTGTCATAAAGTCCGGGCAGAGAAAAATATCGGACATAAATGTTTTTTTCAGTCAGCGCCTTATAAATGCCTTCGGCGGAGCTTTCCGCACAGCGGGCCAGAACGAAATTGGTCTGGCTGTCCGGAACTTCAAAGCCCAGAAGACGAAGCGACTCCGTCAGCCGGGTGCGCTCCTGCACAATCCGCTCGACATTCGCCCGGAAATAGGGCTGGTCCATAATGGCCGCAGCGGCCGCCGCCGCCGCCACCGCATCGACATTGTAGGAATCTTTGACCTTGAGCAGTCCCTGAATCATCGCCGGCTGAGCGACGCCGAAACCGAAACGAAGTCCGGCCAGTGAATACCCCTTGCTGAAGGAACGAAGCACAATCACATTGTCATGTTTGGCAACGAGCCGCAGGGCATTATCGGGTGCAAAATCCGCATAGGCCTCGTCAATCAGCAAAACACCGGACAAGGCCGAAGCCAGACGCTCCAGCTGTTCGACAGGCACAAAGTCGCTGGTCGGGGCATTCGGGTTGCAGACAATCGTCAGCGGCGCATTGATGCGGGCCAGCTCGCCGAGCCAGTCCCCCTCGCGAGGGATTTCCACGGCCGGGCAGCCCTGGATTTTCGCCAAAACCGGATAGAGCGAATAGGTCGGCTGAGGATACGCCATCGGGCGCCGGGCATCGCAGAAAGCACGGGTGCAGATGGCCAGCAGGTCATCGCCTCCATTCGTGCTGATTATCTGTTCAGGAGGAATGTTCAGAACAGACGAGGCCGCCGCCCGAAATGTATCGCCCAGCGGCTCCGGATAGCGGCGAAGACGTTCCGGCGGAAACCGCCGAAGCACCTCCAAAACCCTCGGGGAAGGCGGATACGGATTCTCATTGGTGTTCAGCTTGACCACATCGGCGGCCTTGGGCTGAAAGCCGGGCGTGTAGCCCTCCATTTGTTCAATACAATCCCGAAAATATCCCATCGCTGCGCTATCCTTTCCGGCGGAAATTATAAAATCCCCCTTGGCAAAAGAAAAGACGGAAATTGAAAAAGCCCCCTTCTCGGCCGCCGCACAATCGTGAAAAGACAAAACCGCCGTGCCGGATTTGCCGCCGGGCCGGTGAATCGTACCGGAAAAAACCTATTGCTGCTGCCTGCTCAGGACAGAAAAAAGCCCGCCGGGAGGCAGCGGCGGGCTTGAAAAAACCAGAGGAGGTGTCTGGTTTGAAATTGTCAATCAGTCCGAAAATCGGGGGCGGGCATCGGTCGCCGGAAACGCCATGGCCTATTCCACTGGTCCGGTTCAGGAGCCCAGCGGGGCCGCGCGGGGGCAGGAGCGTCCGGCCGTCCCCATCGCGGATTGTCGAATTCAGCAGACGGACGCCCGCGATAGACCCATCGATTGGGGACATCCATCGGACGAAAAGACGGACCCGCTTCGGGAAGGAAGCGGCCGCCCGGACGGCCGAACTGATTCCGTCCGGCCCAGCGGCGAGGGCCTGCCTGCGGCATCGAAAAACGGTTCTGCAGTCCCCGCGGGCCTTGTCCGAATGCCCGCCATCCCCCCCTTCGTTCCGGAGAGATTCGGCTCAGAGCGTCCCGGCGAAGCAGCCGCTCCATCCGCTGAAAATCTTTGTCTTCATAGGCCTTTTGAAGGTTTTGAAACAACCGCTCCAATTGCTGCTGACGTTCTGAAGATATCTGCTTCGGCGGTTGGGGCTGCGGTGCCGGTGCCAACGGTCCCTCCGCATACAGAGGACAGACAGCCGACAAAAAGAAAGCGACTAAAACGGCGGCGGTTTTCATACTCATTTCCTTTCCAAAAGAAGTGTCTTTCTGCCTGTACAGACGCCGCCCACATCGCTCCTATTGCAGGAAAACACCGCCGGCGGCGGGAAAGGAACCCAAAAAGGAGAAACCGCAGGAAGAAAATCCTTTACTTCTCGCAGTAGTCGATCAGTCGGCTGATTTCGCTGCGGAGGTCTTTTCGATGAACAATCATGTCGATAAAACCGTGCTCGAGCAGAAACTCCGAACGCTGGAATCCCTCGGGCAGCTCAATTTTGATGGTCTGCTGGATGACGCGGGGGCCGGTAAACCCAATCAGCGCTCCCGGTTCGGCGATAATCACATCGCCGAGCATGGAGAAACTGGCGGCCACTCCGCCGGTGGTCGGGTCGGTCAGAAGGGAAATATAAAGACCGCCGGCTTCATCAAAGCGGGCCAGGGCGGCGCTGGTCTTGGCCATCTGCTGAAGGGCCACCACCCCTTCGTGCATGCGGGCGCCGCCGGAGCAGCTGACCACCACCAGCGGCAGCTTTTCTTCAATGGCTCGGTCCACAGCACGGCAGAACTTCTCCCCGACGACCATCCCCATCGAGCCGCCGAGAAAGCTGAAATTCATCGCCGCCAGCATCACCGGCCGGCCCTTGATGAAGGCCTTGCCCGCCAGCATCGCTTCATGGGTCCTGCTGTCCGTCGGGTCCACACGAAGACGGTCCTGATATTTCTGCTGGCCCCAGGTAAACTTGAGCGGGTCGCTGCTGGCCAGCTCCGCCCCCAGTTCCTCAAAGCTTCCTTCGTCCGCCAGCTGGGCAATCCGGGTCGGACCGTCAATCCTGAAGTGGTAATTGCACTCCGGGCAGACATGGAGGTTTTCCTCCACCGTCTTTCGAAAGAGCATCTGACTGCATCCGGGACAGGCCAGCCAGAGCCCTTCCGGCATTTCCTTTCGCGGACGGAGTGAAAAACCGTTCCATCCCTTTTTTTTCTTTTCTTTGGCCATAGTTTTCATCGTTTCCCGCATAGTGCAGCCTGCAGAATGTTTCGGACGGCCTCCGGACGGTTCGGCTCTCCGAAAACGGCTTGGCCGGCCACTAAGGTATCCGCTCCATACCCAACCACAATGGGGGCAGTGTGGGGATTGATGCCGCCGTCCACTTCAATTCGGACCGAATCCCCGAACTTCTCCCGCAGCGGGATACATTTTCGGGCCGCCGCATCCATAAACTCCTGACCGCCGAAGCCCGGCTCCACCGTCATCACCAAAACCATATCACACAGAGGAACTACATCCAGAATCGAATCAACCGCCGTTGCCGGGTTCAGCGTCACACCGACCGTCACACCCATCCGGCGAAGCTCCTCAATCATCCGAACCGGCTCCCGAACTGTTTCAATATGAAATGTGATATGGTCGGCCCCCGCTTCCACAAAACGCTTGGCATACCGCTGCGGGTCCGTAATCATCAGATGAACATCCAGAATCGCCTGGGTGCAGCGGCGAATCCATTTGACCACCGGCGGTCCGATGGTCAGATTCGGCACAAAATGGCCGTCCATCACATCAATATGCACGATGCGGACCCCCGCATCCGTAACCTGCCGAATCTCCGAGGCAAGATTGGCAAAATCAGCACTCAAAATAGAGGGGGCCACCTCGATGGTTCCGGGCTTTGGAAGTCGTCCTGCCACAGAAACACTCCAAAAAAACCGCCGGTTCCGCCGTTTGTCGGCGAAACCGGTCGGCTGAAAAAGACTCGAGTCTACTTCTCGTCCAGAATCTCCAGGCACTTGAACTTCTTGCCCTCGAGAAACTCCAGACTGGCGCCGCCGCCGGTGGAGATATGGCTGACCTGATTTTCCAGTCCCATATTGACAATGGCACTGGCGCTGTCGCCGCCGCCGATAATGCTGCGGGCGCCCTGCTGGGTGGCCTTGGCTACGGCTTCGGCCACCGCCTTGGTGCCGGCGTCAAACGGAGGCATCTCAAAGACCCCCATCGGGCCGTTCCAGACAATCGTCTTGACCCCCTGAAGTTTGGAGGCAAACAGCGCGCAGGTCTTGGGGCCGATATCCATCCCCTGCCAGCCGTCCTCAATATCCCCTTCGACAACTTTGTGCTCGGCGCCGGCCTTGAATTCTTTGGCCACAACCGTATCAACCGGCAGCACCAGTTCGCAGCCGATTTTCTCGGCTTCCTTCATCAGTGCATCGGCCTTTTCCACAAAATCCGTCTCGCACAGACTGGCACCGACGCGCCGGCCGAGGGCCTTGGCAAAGGTATAAGCCATCGCCCCGCCGATCAGAATCCGGTCCACCTTTTTCATCAGATTCTCAATCACACCAATCTTGTCGGAGACCTTGGCCCCGCCCAAAATCGCCGCAAAGGGCCGCTCCGGATTCTGGATGGTTTCGCCCAGATACTTCAGTTCTTTCTCAATCAGGAAGCCGATAACCCGCGGCTTGCCTTCCATCATCATCGGAACCGTGTACATCGAGGCGTTGTCCCGATGTGCCGTTCCGAACGCATCGTCCACGTACACATCGCCCAGTTCCGCCAATTGACGGGCAAAATCGTCCTTGGCCTTGCGAAGCTGGGGGTCTTCCTTGGCAGCCTTGTCTTTGATGACTTCCTCTTTATGAAACCGGACATTCTCCAGCAGCATCACATCACCGGGCTTCAGTTTGGCGGCTTTCTCTTTGACTTCAGGACCGACGCAGTCCTTCGTGAAAATCACCTCTTTGCCGAGCAGCTCACCGAGCCGTTTGGCTACAGGCGCCAGCGAGTATGCGGGGTCATATTCACCCTCCGGCCGGCCCAGATGACTCATCAGAATCACACTGCCGCCGTTTTTCAGAACGTGCTGAATCGTCGGAAGTGCCCCCTGAATCCGCGCATCGTTGGTAATCTTGCCTGTCTTTTTGTCCAGCGGGACATTGAAATCCACCCGCATCAGGACCTTTTTGCCTCGTACATCAATATCCGCCACTGTTTTTTTTGCCATGGTTTTCCCCTTTCCTGAGGATGCTGTCCATCCTGCCTTGCCTTATCAGACAGAAACCCGCGAACAAGCCGCGGGCTTCCGTCTTTTTTTTCAATTCTTACGCCGAGCCGTTAAAGACTCTTGGCCATCTTGACCATCAAGTCCACCGTGCGGCAGGAATAACCCCATTCGTTGTCGTACCAGCTGACCAGCTTGAAGAAATTCTTGTTCAGTTCCACCGAGGCGCCGGCATCAAAAATCGACGAACGCGGGTCGTGAATAAAGTCGCTGGAAACCACTTCTTCTTCCGTATAGCCGAGAATGCCCTTCAGATAGGTTTCGCTGGCCTTCTTCATCGCGGCCTTAATCTCATCCAGCGATGTTTCCCGAACGGTCCGGAACGTCAGGTCCACAACGGACACTGTGGGCACAGGAATCCGGAACGCCATACCGGTCAGTTTGCCCTTGACTTCCGGCAGAACCAGACCGACGGCCTTGGCGGCACCGGTTGTGGACGGGATAATGTTCTGAGCCGCGGCCCGTCCGCCCTTCCAGTCCTTCTTGGAGGGGCCGTCCACCGTTCTCTGCGTGGCTGTATAGGCATGAACCGTCGTCATCAGGCCTTCCGCCAGCCCGATGCCTTCCTTGAGAATCACATACACCACCGGCGCCAGACAGTTGGTTGTGCAGGAGGCGTTCGAAATGATATGGTGCTTGGCGGGGTCATACTTGTCGTCATTGACTCCCATCACAATCGTAATGTCCTCACCCTTGGCCGGAGCGGTAATCAGCACCTTCTTGGCACCGGCGGTAATGTGGCCCTGCGCCTTTTCCGCCGCGGTGAATAAGCCCGTTGCCTCCACGACCAGCTGAACGCCCATCTGCGCCCAGGGCAGCTCGGCCGGCGTCTTGGCACTGACGACTTTGATTTCCTTGCCGTTGACAATCAGAACGTCATCATCGGCCTTGTCCGGCGAGGACTTCTTCGAATCAATCTGGGCGTTGAACTTGCCCTGAACCGAATCAAACTTGAGCAGATACGCCAGATTGTCGGCCGGTACAATATCCCCGACGGCCACCACATCAAACGTTGACCCCAGCAGGTTCTGCTCCACCAAAGCCCGGAAAACAAGCCGGCCGATCCGGCCAAATCCATTAATTGCGACCTTTATCGCCATCGAAAGTCTCCTTATATAAAAGGAATCCGTTTTTTAACACCCTGTTTGGCGCAGGGAACAACCGACAAAGCCGGTACTGTAGGACCTGGAGGGCCGTTTGTCAAGAAACAAATTCCCCCAAAACATATAATAGATATATCCTATTTGGATATAGATATTTTCAGAATTCGGGTTGTTTGCGGACCGATTTTGGCCTCTTCGGAGATTCGAAGGGGGGCCAGCCATAGGATTTTCTGAGAATCTTCTGCGATAAATGCCTGTTTTTTCAGGGTGGAATCGACTTTGGAGAGCGTCAGAAATTTGCCGACCTTTTTGGACTGACTCATCCCCAACGGCACAAAGCGGTCCCCCGGCTTGCGCATCCGAATCCGGAGCGGCCCTGCGATTCTGTCTGCATCAAAAAATTCAGTCCAGGATGTCGGACCTTTTGAAGCAGTCTGCTGCTGCCTGCCCTCTGCTTCCAAAACCTCCGCCGTAATCCGCCAGGGGCCGAATTGACAGCTCTGTCCGGGCTGGAGAATCACCGGTTCATGGATACCCGCCTCGTCTGACTGCGGCAGGCGCCGAAGAACAATCGCTGTTTCACCCGTGCGGCACTCAATTCCATTCGGCAGATGAAAACACCTCCGCCCCGGCCGATAAATACTCTCAAACAGCCGTCGATAATGTCGGCCGGTATAATCGCGAAGGCCTGCATTCAAATGCTCCAGACAATCTCGGACAATCTCTCCCAAAACAATCGGGCTGATGTCCTGCAGGGCCGTGCGGTTCAGTTTCAGTGAACCATCCGGCTCAACCGATACGGCGGCCCCAAATCCGGCTCGGACCTGCGGCTCGATTTTCTCAAACAGCCGCCGACAGATTTCGGCCAGCCGCAGCAGGTCCGTATCAAGATTACCCCTGGCGGTTTGACGAAGCCATGGCAGCAGGACGTGCCGAATCCGGTTGCGGGCAAACTGAGGGTCGGCGTTGGTTGCATCCTCCCGCCAACGTACGTTTCTTTCCTGACAATAGTCAAGAATCTGACGGCGGCTGACGGCCAGCATCGGACGGATAAAACGAACCCCTTCCAGAACCGATGAAGGCCGAATCCCGCACAGCCCCCGAAAACCGGTCCCGCGAAGCAGGCGAAAAATGAGCGTTTCCAGCAGGTCATCCTGCTGATGAGCCCCCGCCGCTGCATCCGCTTTCCATTCGCGGGCCATTTGGGCCAGAGCCCGAAGCCGAAGCACCCGCGCAGCCGTCTCAACCGAAAGGCGGTTCTGCCGGGCATAAGCGGCGGCGTCAACAGAACAGGAAAAAAACGGCAGGCCTCTTGCAGCTGCCTGCTCCCGAACAAATCGGCAGTCCGCCTCTGAATCCGCCCCGCGAAGCTGATGATTCACATGCCCGACGGCAAATTCTGCATCAAGGACACCGCCTTGTTTCAGACGCACAAGCACCTCGAGCATCGCCATCGAATCAGCCCCGCCGGATACAGCCAGCAGCAGCCGGCTTCCGGGCGAAAGCAGCCCGCACTGACCCATCCACTCGGCAACCGCGTTTTCCAGCTGTAAGGCCGAACAGTCCATAAAATCAGTTCACTTCTGCAGACTTGAGGGGCCATTGAATCACCGCCCAAACCGGAAAATGGTCGGACGGATAGCGTCCCTCAAATGTCCGCTGGTCAATTTCGGCCTCAAGCACAGCAAGGCCCTGCGGGATGAGAATGTGGTCAATTTTGGCCGTATTGAACCGCCGTCCGAAATCATGCCATGTGCCGACGGGCTGCCGGTCCGGGTAGAGTGTCTGCCAGGCCTCTTTCAGATGCAGTTCTTTTTCGGACAACAGCGGCTCCAGAGCCGGATTTGACAATTCCATATTGAAATCGCCCAGCACAATCACCGCCGAACCCGCCGGCAAAGAAGCAATCCTTTCTGCCAGCAGCCGAATGCTTCTTTCCCGAGAACTCTGGGACTGATGGTCCAGATGAACATTATAAACCCACAGCGGCCGGCGGCTCATCCGCTCCTGCAGGCAAACCCAGGTGCAGATGCGGGGAATCTGATTGCCCCAGTGTTTGGACCCGGGGATGTCCGGAGTATCCGAGAACCAGAAGGTGCCGGCTTCCAGCCGTTCAAAGCGGTCTTTGCGGTAAAAAATCGGACAGGATTCGCCCGCCCGTTTCCCATCATCCCGGCAGACGAATACATAGTCATAAGCCGGCAGGGCTCGCCCGATTTGCTCGACCTGAAAATCCAGGGCCTCCTGCAGGGCCAGCACATCCGCCCCATACTCCGACAGCAGCGAAAAAACCGACTCCCTGCGGCGGTCCCAGCGGTTGGGGCCGTCATCCGCCGTGCCGTAGCGAATATTAAACGTAACCGCCTTCAGCGTATCGGGCTGAATCGAACTGCAAGCCGCCCTGTCCATCCTTTCCGAACCCTTTTCGCAGCCCAGAAAGGCGGCGGCAAGTATCCCGCTCCACATCAAAATTCGCATCTTTTTGTCCTCTTTGACCGTCCGGCACTCCAATAAAAAAGGGCCTGCCCATCCCTGAACAGACCCGCTATTATCAGTCGGATTTCACGACGATGCTAATCTCCCTGAATTCGGAAGTCCGGCGCCGACCTCGGATTGGGCGTGGACAGCTCCTTGATGCGTTCAATCGCATATTCCGTATTGTTTACGTACATCGATTCTTTCTCCACAGCCAGCCGGTAAAGCGCCAGGGCATCCGCCCGCATCCGAAGGCGCCGGTCCAGCACATAAGCCGCTCGAAACCGGGCCGGATAACGGGTCTCCGGATTCCACTGGAATGTCCGCTGATACAGCACGGCCGCCAGCTCATAATTCCGCAGATACTCATAAATCCGGGCCGCACGATACGCGGCATCATCGATTTTGTCGCTGGTCGGATAATTAGTGATGACCTGGTTAAACAGCTGCAGGGCCTGCCGCAGAATCGCTTCATTGGCGACAATAATCAACCCGCCGGACTGGCGATACAGACTCATTCCCTGTTCATACAGCTTATCCGCCTCAGGAATGGATTCCGACGCCGACAGATTCACCGGCAGCCACTCCCCCGGCATCAAATAATTGTAGCGGACCGCCTGGTCAAACGTCCTCAGCTCCGTGCGCGCCCAGCGAAGCTTGGTCGCATTGCCGGTCGATTCATAATAGGCAATCAAATCCAGCAGAGATTTTTTGTATCCCTCCCGCGCCGCCGCCAGCTGCTCCACATAATCCACCTCACGGGCGTTGGGCATTAGGACTCCCTGCTGAATCCGAGCCAGGTCGCTGTCTGTCAAATGCACATCCGCTACACGAGGATTGCTGCAGCCGCTCAGGAATCCTGCCGTAACAACCGCTGCAATTGCCGCCGATACCATCGTTTTCATATTTGTTCCTTTCGAACCCGTTTCGCCGTTTTTATTTTTTCCTACCATACCACGTTCAAATCGATTGTCAAGACAATCAGCCCCTTCGCCCTTTACCACTGGGCTTCAATGTAAGGCCCGATCGGCCCTTCGGGTTTCGGCTTGGGTCTGGAGTTGATAATGGCCTCCGCCAGCGGCAAATCGCTTTTGCGGGTAATCTTCAAATTCGTAAAGTCCGTCTCGACGACGTGGACTTTATGACCGAGCGCCTCAACCAGTTGAGCATCATCCGTAATCTTCATCTTTCCCAGATTGCCCATTTTGGCATAGGCCTCCCGAAGCAGTTTGGCATCAAATACCTGCGGTGTCTGGGCCTCATAGAGATTCTCCCGGTCCACCGTCTCGGAAACGACGCCTTTCTGAACCCGTTTCAGGGTTCCATTGACCGGACAGGCAAGAATGGCTGCTCCAGTCTGGGCGGCCTTCTGGAAAACAGCGTCCACCCAGTCGGCCGTCAGACAGCACCGGACGGCATCATGGACGGCAATCAGGTCAATATCCGGACGAATTTTTTCCAGAGCCCTGGAAACCGTCTCAAAACGCTCCGCACCGCCGAAGCAAAGCTTGACCCCGTTAAAGGCCAGGGTCGAACCCCACTTGACCGTCACCAGTTCTTCATCTTCCTTCGAAATGGCCATAAGAATCTGTTTGACTTCATCGCGATTGGCGAAAAACTCGATGCTGCGCAGAAACGCCGCCCGCCCCGCCACTTCCACAAAGGGTTTCTTTCGGTCGCCCCCAAACCGGGCACTGGCTCCGGCCGCACAGATAATCACTCCAACTGTTTTCCCCAAAGGTTTCTTCTCCGTATCCATCAACCTGCTTCCCCTTGCATCTCCGCTTAATATTCGATTCCCCTTCGGGCACTGATGCCTTTCTCAAACGGATGCTTGACGGATTTCATCTCCGTCACCAGGTCTGCCATATCCATCAGTTCCTGCGAGGCACCGCGTCCGGTCAGCACCAGCTCCACACAAGGGTCTCGATTGGCCAGCAACTGACGGATATCATCCATCGAAGCCAGTCCTTTGGACAGACAAAAAACAATCTCATCCAAAATAATCAGGTCATAATACCGCTCATGGGCAGCGGTCTGAATTTTCTTCAGCGCTTTGCCGACAGCCGTCCGAATTCGTTCCATGGCCCTCTGGTTTCCCATCGATTCAAACATATCCCATGGTTCATCCAGAGCCAAGAGCGTGATATTCCCGATATTCTGAAGCCCGGCTCGTTCCCCGAGATTCAGGGAAGAGGGCTTGAGGAATTGATAAATCAGAACGCGCCCGCCGTGGCCCGCCGTCCGCAAAGCCAACCCGAGAGCAGCCGTCGTTTTGCCTTTCCCGTCACCGGTGTAAATCTGTACAAGTCCTTTTTCCAGCATGCCGCCATCATAGACCTGATGCGGTGTTTAGAAAAGAAAAAAAACGCCTGTCAGTTAGACCGACAGGCGTTTGGAATCTTCAGAAAAAGCTTTCGATATTATTGAGCCGTTAAACAACCATAAATTGTTCAACAGGCTGGCTTTCGGCGGGCTTAAACGGAAGGGGCTCCGAAAACTGGACGGCTACTCTCCGCAAAAAAGGCCCTAACTGATCCACACGGCAGATTCGTCCGTCTCGGATAAAATTCGCCAGCCCGAATGTTTCATCCTCCGAAAACTGAGGGATGCTGAAGCGGGCCGTGATATGTTCACCCGGACTGGGACAGCGGTCGGAATAACAGGAAAAGGCCGCTCCGCTGCTGGAAATATCAATCATTTGGCCCTGGGTAAGAATGTCGTCATAATCCTCGGCAAACCAGACCGGCCAGCTGTAGCGTAACCGTTTTTCAGCCCTTCGTTCCACCATCGATTCCATAAAAACCTCCAATCATTCTGCCGTTTCTCGTTGTCGTTTCTGCTTAGACAGTCTGTCGGAGAAAAAGAAGGGCCGGTTAATGGAAGAATTGTCCCTATAGAATTCGGAAAATTGAAAAAAAAAGAAAAATTCACATGGGTTTTGAGGATTATGCGGATTTTGAGCGTAATTTTTGATTTTTTATCCGGAACTAAACTTTCCGGAAGTGTTTTGTTCAGATTTCAAAAAATTTCGCCAATCCTGTTTTGTGGTCTGATAACTGCTATTTTTGAAGGTTCAGGACCGCCAGACGGAAAACGTTCCCCCTCTCTTGATAGTTTTTGAACATATCATAGCTGGCACAGGCCGGGCTCATCAGGACAACATCGCCTTTTTGTGCCGTTTGAGAACATAAAAGCACTGCTTCTTCCATTGATGCGGCTTTTTGAACAACTGTTTTTGAAGGGCCTGCCGCTTTGACCGCATCGAGGATTTTGTCGGCAGTCTGCCCGATGAGAACGACGGCTTTGCAGCGATTTGCTATGCATCGGCCGAGCTCTTCGAAGCCGATATGCTTATCATACCCCCCAGCGATTAAAATCTTGGGCTCTTCGATGCCGTTCAGGGCGGCCATCGTGCTGACCGGTGTCGTCGCCTTCGAATCATTGTACCAGCGGACCCCGTCGATTTCGGCCACAAACTGCATCCGGTGTTCAAGCCCCTGAAAAGACGAAACCGCCTCCCGCAGCTTTTTCTTATCCGCCCCGAAAACATCCGCAATCGTCAAAGCCGCTGCGAGGTTTTGAAGGTTCACCCGTCCGGGCAGGCGGAAAACACGGCGGTATTCCTCAGAAATATCCTCAACCTTAAACAGCAAACAGCGGCGAAAATCCTGCCTCGAATACTCTGCAAACCATTGAAGACCGGTTTGGTCTTCCGCGTTAAAAACCGCAGCAGGCGGAAAAGCCGGATTGGGCCGCTGGTTTTCAAACAGGATTTTTTTGGCGTGCGCGTAGGCCTCGAAAGTCCCGTGGCGGTCGAGGTGGTTGGGGCTTAAATTTGTCAAAAGAGCAACATCAGCCCCCCGCTTACATTGGGACAACTGTTCGATTTGGAAACTGCTGATTTCCAGAACGACAATATCCTTTTCCGTCAGGTCCTTCAGAAGCCCCAAAAGCGGACGATTGCCGATATTGCCGCTTAAGTAAACTTTTCCATAAGCCCAGTTTTCAGAAGCAGATGCGGCTTCGAGCAGGTGGGCCGTTAAGGCGGTGGTTGTGCTTTTGCCGTTGGAGCCGGTAATGGCGGCAATCCGGGCGGGGCATCGCTCAAAAAACAACTCTACCTGCGAGGTGATGACGGCCCCGGCTTGGCGGGCAATCTGAAGGAAAGGATTCTCCGGCGGCACGGCGGGGTTGACAATCACCACGTCGGCCGTGCGGAAATCCTCTTCCAAATGGCCGCCCAGATGCCAGACAATCGGCAGGAAACGCAGGGAATCGATGGTCTCGCGCAGTTTGGCCTCATCAGCAAGATCCGTGACCGTAACGCGTCCCCCCTGTTCACAGGCAAAACGGACGCTGTCCTGTCCGCCGCCGAACGAACCTAACCCCATAACAACAACACGTTTGTCTTTCAATTCAATCACAAAAGATATCCCTTTCTTTTCAAAAACGGGCCTTAAAGATACCATCGGACAAACCGGGTTGAAAATGAAAAAATGGGGCTTGAAGAAAAGCCGCCTTCAAGAGACAATGCCGCAAGATGTTTTGCCAGCAAGAGTAAGAGGAAACCAGAAATGCGAGTGAAACCGAGAACCGATGAGTTTCCGGCTCCGGAAGTAAAAACCTTTCCGGACTGCACCAAAATCCAAACCCATACCATCACCATCGTTCCTCGCTATTGTGAGACGGACCAGTCGGGGGTTATTCACCATACGGTTTATCCGGTATGGTTTGAGATGGGGCGGACGGAACTGCTGCGGGCAAATGGCCTTGCCTACAGCGATTTGGAAAAGAACGGGATTTATTTTGTTGTGGCGGAACTGAACGTAAAGTACCGCCGGCCTGCGTTTTATGATGAGAAACTGGATTTAATTACCACCTGCACCCGGATTACCAGTGCCCGGGTGGAGCACAGCTATCGGCTGGTTCGGCAAAGCACAGGGGTCCTGCTGGCCGAGGGCACCAGCATCCTGGCATGTGTGGACAAAGACGGAAAACCTCGCCGGATGCCGTCATTTATGTATCCGGAAGAAGAACCCGAAGAAAAATCTTAAAAAATTTTTTAAGAAAACAAGCGAAACGTCTTATAAAAAGCCGGATATTAACATACAGGCCCATATTTTAAACAAACGGACTGATTTTCTTAACTTCTTCTTAAACTTTTCTTGAAAACCAACCCGCATTCTGCTATACTCACGCTTGTATAACAAGTCAGGAACTGGGGGAAAACAGATGACCATAAGCACAAGAAAAGTTGAGCTGGTTTTGGCGGTTGAGGGCGGACGCGGGCCGCCGGAAACACAACTGGAACGTTCGTTTGGGCGTAGGCGGCAGGATTTCTTAAATTTCTTAACCCTTATTCCCGTGATTCTTATGACAAAAACTTGCACTCATTCAGGTCCGTTTCCGTTTCGAGCACCTCTTCCGCTGCCTGCCCTTTCCGGCCGCGACCCGCCGCTTCCAGAAACAGCTGTGAGCACCGAGCGTTCGATTTGGAAGCGGCGGATTTATTTTGTATGCTTTTCATAGACGAGGAAACGAGGTCAAGAACGATAACGCAGAAAAGGATGGGATTATGCCGCTCAAAGAAGACATCATTGACCCGTACCCGCACACGGGAGAATCGGAGGCGAAGGGACGAGGCCCGCCGGAAGGAGAAATGAGAAAAAGGATTTTAAGAAAGACCGCGAATTGCTCTGAAAAAGCCCGCTGAAAAACCGCATCATTTTCGAATTGAAAATAAAGAAAGCAGACCTCAAAAGGTGTTCTGCTTTTTTTGTTTTTTAAAAAGAACTCAAGAAGAAGGGGAATAAAAAATCAGGGGGAGATTGCCTGATTCTCGAAACAAGAACAGCGGAAATTGGGTTGAAAAAGGAGACGGAATAATTATGAAAAAACCACGGATTTACACAGATTGACATACCTTTTCCTCAAAACAAACTTCATTTGGAGCAGTAGTTACTGCGTGGGTAATTGCAGATACTTTTTCTGTATTGATTGTATGTTGGAAAGAAGAGTCATGGAGTTTTGACGGATGACAATAAAAAGAATAAAAATCACCGTAAAGCAGATTCCATTATACTTTGACAGTGTAGGACAGAACCCTCTATAATTACTACAGCCCATTTCATAACCTCCAAAAAGGGCGTTTTAACACTGAAAACGAACCATATAGAAGGTTATGAAATGGCTTGTAATACATCTCGACAAGGCTACTTACCGGAAACAGAAAATAATGCATAAACATTTTTGTTGTGGTTATGAAAAAAAGCAAAGATAAATTAAGTCGCTATTGTGCTCTCATGGAGGAAATAAAAAAACGAGATACTGTAATACGTGGTTTCTTAATGGGTGGATGTTATACTCCGTATCGTGCAACCAGTTTGGAATGCATGTATTTTCAATTAAGAAAAATTATCGAGTTAATTGCTCTCGCTTCCCTTGTTGCCAATGAAAAAGAGTACTCAAGACAATTCAAAGACTTTCATAAACATTGGAATGCCCGCGATATCCTTAAGAAACTTGAGAAAATCAATCCAAATTTTTATCCAGAACCAATAAAAGAGATTCCTGTTCCCGATTCAAAAACTGAGTGGGTCGCCATTCAAGATGGTTATCTTACAAAAGAAGATTTTATTCGTGTTTATGCCCAATGTAGTAAAATTGTGCATGCAGACAATCCGTTTGGTACCAAAACTGATTATGATTATTACGAAAAACAAATAACAATCTGGCTTGGCAAAATTGTAAATCTGCTGAATTGTCACCTTCTACATTTAGTGAATGACCCTAACGTTTATCTGATTCATATGAAGGAACAAAGAGACGATAAGGTTCATGCCTATACGTTTGCTCCTGTGAAGTCCACAAGAAAAAAATCTTAAGAGAAAAACAAGATATTAAAACCTCCTTAGATGACGTTTCCTTCAAACGAGGCATAGGAGTCAGCGACCCGCAAGATTGTAATCGACACAAAATACTACCGGGACGCATTAGAAATCCACTATGACCGGGAAAAGATTCGCTCGGCCAATCTTTATCAATTGTTTGCCTACGTGAAGAATCTGGAAAGCCGGGGCGGGGTGAACCAGACCTGCGAAGGGATGCTTCTGTATCCGACAGTCCGGCAGGAACTGGACGAGGAATGCACCATCGGGGGACATCGGATTGCCTTCAGGACCATCAATCTGAATCAGGATTGGCGGCAGATTCACCGGGATTTGCTGAACATCATTCAAGAAAGTCCCACGCCGGTCTCCACCGGTAGATAATTCCCGCCGTCGAAAAACAAGACATACAAGGTCTGTTAGGCCCCAGAAAATCTTTTTGTTGTCTTCCGGGTCAGAAATCAGGCCGACGGGAGAGCATATTCCTTGCAAAATACCGGTATTTTTCTATAATGCAACAGCCAAAACTGAACCGGAAAGGTAGGGAATTCGTAGGAACAGGCCGAGTGGCGGAAAGGCAGACGCTGGGGACTTAAAATCCCCTGCCCGTTTTGGGCGTATGGGTTCGACTCCCATCTCGGCCACTGCGGCCGTGGAAGGTCTGCCGACGGCCGAGGCGTAAGTGAAACCCTAACCCATCGGGAGAAATGAACATGGCGGAAACAAAGAAAATTCAATTGCAGGACGTGGAGCGGCCAAACCTGTATCGGGAATTTTTTCCTTATACAGAGTTTCCGAAACTGGAGTTCGAAGAAGCCACTGTCCCGATGGAGATTCCGGAGGACTTCTGGATTACGGATACGACCTTCCGGGACGGCCAGCAGGCCCGCGCTCCCTATTCGCCGGAACAAATCGCCCGAATTTATGAGTTTTTTCATCAAATCAACGGAGAAACAGGGCTGATTCGGCAGTGTGAGTTTTTCCTGTACTCAGACCGGGACCGCAAGGCGGTGCAGCTCTGTCAGGAAAAGGGATATCGCTATCCGGAGGTGACCGGCTGGATTCGGGCCACCGCAGCGGACTTTAAGTATGTCACCCAGCTGGGTCTCAAAGAGACCGGAATTTTAACCAGCGCCAGCGATTATCACATCTTTCTGAAGCTGAAGATGACGCGTTCGCAGGCAATGCAGGCCTATCTGGACATTGTAAAGGCGGCGCTGGACAACGGGATTCTGCCGCGGTGTCACTTTGAGGACATCACCCGGGCGGATTTTGACGGGTTTGTCCTGCCGTTTGCGGCGGAACTGCTGAAACTTTCGCAGCAGTACAACTGCCCCGTAAAGATGCGTCTGTGTGATACGCTGGGGTTTGCGGTGCCCTATCCGAATGCAAAGCTGCCGCGTTCGCTGCCGAAACTGGTGGCGGGACTGCGCCGGCTGGGGGTGCCGTCGGCCTGGCTCGAATGGCATGGACACAACGACTTCCACAAGGTGGAAATCAATGCAGCGACGGCCTGGCTGTACGGGTGCAGTGCCGCCAACTGCGCGATTTTCGGCGTAGGGGAGCGGACGGGCAACCCGCCGCTGGAGGCACTGGTGATTGAGCATGCGCAGCTGGCGGGCACAAATCCGAAAATCAACTATGCCGCCATCACCGAACTGGCCCAGTACGCCCAAAAGGAACTCGGATTCCATCTGCCGGCCAATTATCCGCTGGTGGGACGCGATTTCAACGTAACGCGGGCGGGGATTCACGCAGACGGCCTCTTGAAGAATGAGGAAATCTATAACTGCTTCGACACGCTCAAACTGCTCAAGCGTCCGGTAGGTGTGGCGATTACGGACAAATCGGGAGCCGCGGGCATTAAGCACTGGATTGAGTCTCGCTATCAGATTGACATTCCCAAGCATGACCCGCGTGTAACGGCGATTAAGAACAAAATCGACGAAGAATACAGTGCAGACCGGATGTCTGCGATTTCGGACGAAGAGATGGAGGCGTGGGTTCGTCAGGTGTTCGGCAATCAGCTGCCGCCGGAGAGGTGAGGGGTTTGGCGGGACGAGCGGTTCAGGCGATTTTGTTTGATTTGGGCGAGACGCTGCTGCTGTTCGGGCGTCTGGAGACCGGCAGGCTTTTTGAGCAGGCGTCCCGCTTTTCGTATGAGTATCTGAAGCAGCGGGGCCAGCCGGTCGGCCGTTTCGGCATCTATCGGCTTTGGAACCTTCTGGGCATTCGTCTGCACCTGCTGTATTCGTTCCTGACCGGAACTGACTTTGATTCCCTTTCCCTCCTGAAAGAGTACGGGCGGAAAAAGGGCTTTACGCTTACGGAGGAGGAATGGGAGGAGCTGAACTGGCAGTGGTATCGTCCGCTGGCGGAAAAAGGACAGATTGAGCCGCAGACGCACTCGACCCTTCAGACCCTGCGGGACATGGGACTTCGGCTGGGGATTTTGTCCAATACGTTCGTGCACGGCAGCACCCTGGACCGCCATTTGCGGCAGGTTGGGCTGCTGGACTTTTTCGACCTTCGTCTGTATTCCTACCAGTTCTCCTTCCGCAAACCGGACCCGCGGATATTCCTGGAAGCCGCCCGACGCCTGCAGGCGGAAGCAAACCGAACCGTCTTTGTCGGGGACCGGATGGACAAGGATGTGCGGGGGGCCCTGCGGGCGGGGATGATTCCCGTCCTGAAAGACGCCTACACAAACCGAAAAAAAAGAGTGCCGGAAGGCGTTTTTCGGATACAATATCTGTCGGAACTGCCGGAGTTAATCAAACGACTGAACGAGGATAAACTGTGAGGCAAGCCCAGGCATATCAAAAATGCATCAATCCCCGCTGCGGGACGGAATTTGACCGGATGGAGATTTTGTTTGAATGTCCCCGGTGCGGCGACCTGCTGGATGTCTGTTATCGGTGGGACAAGCTGCCGGTGCCGAAAAAACTCAGCGATTTTTCCCAAAAATGGGCCGACCGGCAAAATCCGCTGAACTTCTCGGGGGTGTGGCGGTTTGGAGAGCTGCTGCCGTTCTGTGAGGAAAAATACCGCGTGACCATCGGTGAGGGCCAGACGGTTCTTCAGCAATGCTGCGGTTTGGCGGCGGAGTTAGGGATGCGGCCGGATGTTCTGTATCTGCAATACGAAGGGCTCAATCCGTCCGGGTCGTTTAAGGACAACGGAATGGCGGCGGCCTACAGCCATGCTCGGATGGTCGGTGCGACCGCCAGTGCGTGTGCTTCCACGGGCAATACGTCGGCTTCGATGGCCCTGTATTCTCACAGCTGCGGTCTGAAGGCGACGGTGTTCATCGGCGAGGGAAAAATTGCCTTCGGAAAACTCAGCCAGGCGATGGATTACGGGGCTTATACGCTGCAGATTGCCGGGGACTTTGACGACTGCATGCGGCAGGTGCAGGAGGTTTGCCGGCAGCTGAAGATTTATCTGGTCAATTCGCTCAACCCGTTCCGGCTGGAGGGCCAGAAGACGATTATGTACCGGATTCTGGAGCAGATGGGCTGGGAGGTGCCGGACTGGATTGTGGTGCCCGGGGGCAATCTGGGCAATTCGAGCTCCTTCGGAAAGGCGTTTGCGGAATTGAAGGAATTGGGGCTGATTCAACGGATTCCGCGGCTGGCGGTGATTAATGCATCCGGAGCGGATACGCTGAGCGAACTGTATAATCAGCGCGGGCTTCGCTGGAACAACGGCCATGTGGATCAGGAATTGATTGCGGATTATTATTCGGAACTGGATGCCAAACAGTACCGGCCGAATACCATTGCTTCGGCCATCGAAATCTCTCGTCCGGTGAACCTGAAAAAGTGCATTCGGGCCCTGGATGTGTGCAATGGGGTCGTGCGGACGGTTTCGGATGAGGAGATTCTGGATGCCAAGGCCCAAATCGGCAAATACGGGCTGGGATGCGAGCCGGCATCCGCGGCGACGGTAGCGGGCCTGAAGCATCTGTTGGCCGACGGCACCATCGGACGGGATGAACGCGTGGTGTGCGTGCTGACGGGACATCTGCTCAAGGACCCGAATGCAACGGTGAATTATCACAGCCAGATGAAACGGCCGTTCAGCAATCCGCCGGTCCAGGTGCCAAACGATTTGGAGAAGATTATCGCGCTGATGAAGGCGTAGCGGTCTTCATTTGTCCGAGCGGCGGGACAAAAAAAGGGGAAAAAGTGAAAAAAAATGGACCGAAGCATTCCGTGTTAACATGAACCAGAGAAAGCAGTTAGAGTAAGCAGCGGTGTATTTGAGAAACTATTTTTCTTTTTTTTCATGATTTCTTTGGTCCAACAGGCCGATATTTCGTATAATGTGGTAATGACAGTTAAATGTAAAGGGCAGTATTCTTAACCATCTCTCTGGAATATTTCCCCTCCAATTGAATGTTAGAGAGATATTGCAGGGTTTCGTTGTAAACCCGGGAGTAAAAAAATGAGTACAGGTACAGTGAAATGGTTCAATGACAGCAAGGGTTACGGTTTCATCACCCCCTCGGACGGCGGCAAGGATTTGTTCGTCCATCATTCCGAGGTCAAAACCGGCGGCTACGCCTCTCTGCATGAGGGCCAGTCGGTGCAGTTTGAAGTCGGCCAGGGCAAGAAAGGCCCCTGTGCGATGAACGTAAAACCTTGTTAGTTTTCGTTTTCGACGACCTGCAAAAGCCCCGCGACCTGCGGGGCTTTTTTTATGCGCTCTTCTCGTTCCCTCCCGCTGCAGGAAAAGCCCCCCATTGCCTCAAAAGAGGTTCAACCCGCTCCATCGGCAGGCCGACAACGTTGGAAAAGGAACCGTCGATGCGTTCAACAAAAGCGTCGTTAATTTCCTGGATGCCGTAGGCGCCGGCCTTGCCCTGCCAGTCGCCGGAGGCTAGATAGGCCGCCAACTGCTCCTCTGTGATTGTTTTCGGATACACCCAGGTAATGCAGGATTCGCATATCTCCAAATTTCGTGACTTCCGGACCAGCGCGATTCCGGTGATGACCCGGTGCGGTTTGCGGAACAGCCGACGAAGAATTGCTTCGGCTTCAGCGACATCGGCAGGTTTGCCGATGAGGGTACCATCGGAATCAACCACCGTGTCGGCGGCCAGCACGAGACAATCAGGATACGAGGCAGCCACATCCTGCGCCTTGGCCAGCGCCAGACGAGCGGCCGCCTGCTCACACGTCAATCCGCAGATGTCCACTTTGGATTCATCCACCTGCGAGGGGATGACCTCAAAGCGGTATCCGGCCTGCTGGAGAAGAAGTTTCCGCCGCGGAGAGGCGGAGGCAAGAATGAAGCTGCCGTTCGGTTTCATGGGGAATACTGGAGTCGAATCGGATAGGTGATTTTTTCGCAAAAGGCCCGATATTCCTTTTCGATTTTCTTCAGGTCAGAATCGATATAGAGTGAGAACAGCCGCGGGGAAACCCGCTGATTCCAGGCAACCGTCAGCGGCAGATTGCGGTCGGAAGCAATGCGGGCCTCCAGCTCGTCGAGCGGCCAGTTCCCGCGAAGGCCGGCGGCCATCAGAGTATGATATTTGCGAAGGTAATAGCCGTAAAACTCCTCCCGCAAAAACCGCACGAGGGCGTAGGTCTGGGCGTAAAAGGCCGTGACCCGTTCATCCGGCCCGCCGTTGTCGCCGAGGACCTGACCGGGATTGAGAACCAGCAGCTCCTCGAGCGGAATCATCCGTCCGGTCAGCAGCGTTTCTTTGAGTGCCCCGAGACGGTGAAGGTTGCGCTGGGGTTCGAAGACAAATCGACCCTGCCGGTACTGACAGGTTTCAAAAAGCGTCGCCACCCCTTCATCGAGCCAACTGGGCAGCCGGTACGCAAAAAAGCGGCTGTTGAATTGATGCCAGCCCTCATGGCCGATAACAGAGAACGTCTGGGAGCGCCCGATGTGGTAAGCCACGCAGACATCGTTGACGGCATAGGCCCCCTTCCGAATGCGCAGGTAGATGTCCGCATTCGGGCCGGTGAAGTCCCGGGTAAACTGCTCCCACTGGGAACGCTGAGCGAACAAATAAATGACAAACCGGCGGTCGGTGCTGACGGGGTCCGGCAGCTGGGCCTGATATTCCGCATAAACACTTTCGACAAAGGAGGGAACCTGCCGAAGCATCAGCGGGTCATCAAGCGTGGTATAGATTTCGTAATGACGGGTGAGGATTTGAAGGCCCGGGCCGTACGGATTGTCCCAGATTTGCACCCGCTGAACGGCGGGCAAATCGCGGAGATAGTCCGCCAGTCCTTCCGGAGAAGACAAAGAATTCTGCACGGCCGGAACCGGGGAAGAGGTCGAACGGCAGCCCGTACCCAGCCAGAGGCCCGGTGTCAGCAGAAAGAAAAGAATCCATCCCCGGCAGGTCATCCCACTCAATCCTCAATTTGGGTCCAATCAGCCCCAAAAACCTCGGCGGTGAACAAATACACGCGAACAGAAGGGTCTTTCTGCCAGGCCCGCGGAGGAAGGCCCGCCTTGTGTGTGCAGCAGAAATCCAGGAACTCTTCTTTGGACCAGCCGGTCTCCGTCGCCACCTGCGGCAGGAAACAGCCGGACCGAAAACCATCCGTGATATAGATGCCGTGGACGCCCAGTTCGAGCTTCAGGGGGTCATCGGTCTGAACCATCGGCGACAAAACAGAAATCTCAATGTGCAGCTGCGTCAGCTCGGCGGGAGTAATCCGATCGCCCGCAAAACGAGGGTCGTGCCTGGCGGAGGAGACAGCCATCCGGCTGACCATCTCGATAAGGGGACGGTCGGCTTCAAACTGCCCAATGCAGCCGCGGAGTTCCTCACCGTTTTTGAGGGTCACAAAACAGCCGCGCGGCTCTATCAGTTCAGGGTCATCGACTTTCGGCAGCGGCGGCCTGGGCAGGCCCTTCACAGCCGCCCGTACGGCATCTTTGGCCACTTTCAGCAGCAGATTGCGCTGGGTTTGGTTCATAGGCCCCATCCTACCGTATCCGGACGATTTCAGCAAGCATCCGTCCGGACAAAACCGCCCCATCCAAAGGGCTATTCCATCCGAATTTTAATCACAATTTTTTTGACCGGTTCCGGCTTGTCAGACACCTGACGGCCGGGCATGTGGGGTTCCTGCGGGAAAAAGACGGCAAACATCCCGGTTTCCAGAACCAGCCGGCTGACCGGTCTGTTTGAGCTGTAAAAGGCAATATCTTTGGAGTCTGAATAGGATTCCAGTTCAGCAAGACCTTCGAGGGGTGCATAGCCGATGCATTCGCGGCCGGAGGCGATGAATTGGATATCCAGATACTTTTGGTGGATTTCGAGACGACCCTGTTCGAAGGGTGCTGTTGCGTATTCCTGAACAATAAAAAACAAATCTTCCCCCTGCACTTCATAGCGGCCTTCCGCAGCTGTGCGGACATAGTCTTCCTCCAGCAAAGCCAGCCCGGCGGCTATTTGCGGTTCGATATTTTTGTACAAGAAAGCATGGTCAAGCGTATCGATTATCATAACCGGCTTCCTTTCCACATCATAAAGGAGCTTTATTGGGACAATATCCCCCAAACAAAAAAGAAAAGCAACGAGGAAGGAAAGATTTCCAAAAACTTACCGCCGCGTGCGGGTCAGCAGGAAAGAGGCCGTCAGCAGGAGCAGACCGGAGGGTTCCGGAATGCAAATTGTATCGAAGCTTAAATAATCGATAAAGGGCGCATCGAGCAGATGCGGGTAATCCGGATAATGGCTGAACAGCAGGTAAAAGGTTTCCCATTGCGGGCTGGGCTTGATGACAAACTCATACACTTCCGTCAGCCAGGGCCCCTCCCGGACACTCGTCAGCGGCTGCGGTTTTATGAGGGCATCTTGATAACCCGGCAGGACGCCCGCATCCGTCATCGCCGTAACCCGAAACCCCGCAAAGGAAGCGGATATATCAATGTAGGAAATTTCAAAACGGACTAAGGTATGTTGTTCGCCGTCCAGAAAGTTGGGCAGCGTAACATACAATCCTTCCGTATTGACCTTCAGAACATGCCGCCGTCCGAGGTATTCGTCGAAAACCTGAGCCGCCGCCCCCAAATAATATCCTTCCTGTACGGCCTGAATGGGAATGGATTTTCTGGCACCGGCGCCGAAAGAGGTTTGATCCGCGTTGAAATACCAATCCCCGGACGGAAAAATACGGGCATTCCAGGAGTTCCACTCCGCATAAACAGTCTTTTCACTCCCCCGCCAGGAGGGCTCCAGGACTCCGGATAAGGTCAGTGGGCTTGCAAGCAGGAAGGCAAGCAGGCCAAAGAAAGAGACTTTTTTTGTCTTAAAATAAGACATCTATCCTAATTCCCGTCAGTCGTTATCCCAATGGGATTGACAGTCTCTTCCTCCGCCCCATTGTCTAATACGATAACTTTATCAATTTTAAAGGAATAAAGCAAGAAGAAAAAACCTCAAAAGGCCCGTTTTGTCTTTCTTTTAATTCATAGGACCTTGAAAAAAAAAGACTTATAAATATGTTAAGATAGAGAAGACGGTCGTGGAAAAATTGAAAGTTTTACCCAGGCTTGAATAACGGCTCAGGTTCCGGGCAGCGTAATGGTTACAGTTGTGCCTTTGCCGACTCGAGAGGTGATCATCATGGAGCCGTCGTTGATTTGAAGGAGACGCTGGGCTCGAGCCAACCCCATTCCGCGACGGCGCCCTGCCGGACGGGCCGAAAAGAAGGGTTTGAAGGCGTTGGCCAGCGTTTTGGGGTCCATCCCGCAGCCCTGGTCGGAGATGCTGAATGCCGCTCCACTCGGGGGCTGCAAAGGAGTCTTCGAAATCCGCACAGGTCCGTTCTCGCCGGGGTAAGACTGGAGACAGTTCAGCAGGATATGCGTCAAAACCTCGACGATTTGTTCGAAATCCACATAGACATCCGCCAGAGAATCGATTCCTTCCAGCCGCACCGCCATTTGAGGCAGATTATGAATCCGGCAGGTTCGGCGGATGGCTTCCTGCACCAAATCCATGACCGAGTGGATATGCTTCTGGGGCTGGGCGGGCCGCGCATAAGACATCAAATCTCTCAGGATTTGCGCCATCTCTTCGGTTCGTTCCTGAATGACCCGCAGCTCCTGCTGCCGCTGCGGGTCCGATTCGGAGGCCGCCAGCAGCTGGGCGCGTCCGGAAATCACCGACAGCGGATTGTTCAGTTCATGGGCGGCACCGGCGGCCATTTCGGCAATTCCGTGAAGGACCTCCATCTGGGCAAACTGCCGGCGTGCCATTTTGAGATTGCCGAGGACTTCGGCCAGCCGCTCGGACAGTTCAAGATGTCTGCGGGCCACATCGGCGGTCTGGAGAACGGAGGCGGCGGCCTGACAGAGCGGTCCGATGATTTCTGCCAGCATCTCGAGACGCTGGGCATCGAGACATTCGAACACAATCCTGCCGAGCCGGAAACCGGGCACAGACAGAGCAGCGGTATAACAGACGGCCGGATTAAGACGTTCAGAAAACTTGTCAAAAAACCAATCCAGTCCTGCATCAATGACACGCACGGAAAAATCTTCTTTATCCAGACGGGCCGCAACGCTTTGTCCGGCAGGCAGCTGAAGCAGAGCTGAATACTGCTTTCCCTGCCTGTCCACAGTAAAACACGAGACAGAGGATTCCCCCAGGTCCGTCTGCAGGAGAACAGAAACAGCCCCCTCGGTCAAAGCGGCCAGGACCTGGGCCAGGTGGAAGGCCAGGGTTTCGAGGGTGTCCTGCGGCTTGATTCGTCCCAGAAAATTGTCCAGCAGTTCGACCTGACGGCTTTTGATTTGAAACTGACGGCTGGTCTGTTCCAAATCGAGATTGTGCCGGGCCAGTTCCGCCGCCGTCTGCTGAATGGCGCCGTAGTAATGATGAGCCGCCGCCGGCGTCTGAAGTCCGAGCCGCCGGCTTTGATTCTGCACCCAGTCAGGCAATTCGCTAAGCAATTGCGCCGTCAGGTCAGGGCTGATGCCCATCCGCGAGGCCGCCAGAAGAGATTCCTCCACGGAATCAAACGAACCGGAAGCGCCGATTTCGGCCTTTCGGGCCAGACAGTCCGCCAGATGAACCACGCGTGCCAGTTCGACAAAAGGAATATGGGCCGCCACCGCTTCGGTATCGCTGTGATGAAGCCAAACAGCGGTTTGGATGGGTCTGGGAAGGCTCCACTTTTCGGCCAGACGTTTCCCGACGGTTGTATGGTCAAGCCCCAGATGATGCTGTTCAATGGCTGTAAGGGATACCCCTTCCAGCTGAGCCTGTTTGACCATCTGGAGGAAACTTCTGGGCATCACTTCCAGAAGGGCCAGCTTGCCGAGGTCGTGAAGAAGTCCGGCGGAAAAAGCGATCGTTCTCAGCGAATCCGGCAGGATGTCCTGCAGGCGGTCTGCGGCGTAGGCCGTCGCCAGTGCATGCAGAGCCAGCTGCCGTCGGAAGTCGTACTCTTCCTGTTCGGCGGCGGGCATTTCAAAAGCCTGAAAAACCCGCACGGATAAAACAGCATTGCGCAGCTGCTCCGGCGTCAGCGCCGCAGCGGCCTCCTCAATGGACAAGGGTTTGTCCGAAGCGGAACCGAACTGTCGGCAGGCAATCGAAAGGATTCTGGCGGACAGAGCCGGGTCGGCCTTAAGCATTTCAATGAGGTCAGATGTCTCCGGAGGCTGACGGTCTGTAAGAAGACGGAGGGCATTGCCGGCCACCTGCGGAAACGTCGAGAGCGTATCCAGCTGACGGATAATCATCTCGACCTGTCGGGCGGCAGCAAGTTTGTTGGCGGAAGTTGACATTCCGAGACGTTGCTCCTGGAGAAATTACGTTCGAGCCAGTCGAGCGATTTTTTCTGTAATTTCCGCGATATTAAACGGTTTGGCGATAAACTCCGAGGCCCCGGCAGCCAGGAGGTCGTCAATTTCCTCCCGGTTTACGACACCGCTGACGATAATAATGTGAATATGGGAAAAGTTTGGATTGCTCTTGATGGTGCGGCAGACAATATTCCCGTTCACATCGGGCAGCATATAATCCAGCAGGATGACATCCGGAAGGAACTGCTGGGTCTGGATGCCGGCATCGTACCCGCTGGAGGCCGTGCGAATCTCAAACCGGCCGTCCCGGCTGAGGACATCCACCATCAATTCGATGATTTCGTCATCATCATCGACAATCAGCACCTTGATTTTGCCGCCGCTGAGGAGATTATCCAGAGGGATATTGTTGTCTTTCATAAATTTGATAAGGGATTCCCTCGGGATTCTTCGAAACCGAGACCCCGGTACGCGAAACCCTTCCAGACGACCGGAATCAAAACACCGAATAATGGTCTGCTGGCTGACTTTGCAAATGTCGGCGGCTTCCCCCGTTGTGAATAGTTCCTTCATTTTATCCATTTTTGTTCCCTCATCAAAAAAAGCCTTCCTTGGTTTAACCAACTTCGGCAGATTGTCTAAATTATCCATCGGTAATCAGGAGTGTCAAGGATTAAAAAAATAAATAAAAACCCTTTGGATTAGCACTGAAAGCGGTATTTTTTGAGGACTTTCAGGGAAGAAAATAAGAGATAATGGACATCTTATTGTTTCTATTGATTTGAAACGAGAAGCAGAACAAAAATCTCCGCAACTCGAACAAAAGAACCTTACCTGGGCCGGCCCTGCCTCACGACAAGTGGGGATTAGAACACAATAGCCGCATAACCGACGGACTCTTCGCTGCGCTGGCGAAACTTCTGAAGCATCACATCGCGGCTGTTGGTGTGGGCCAGAAGTACGCCTTTGGATGCCCCTCTGGCCCGGGCGGCGGCAACCAGGGCAGCCGCGGCCGCCGGCCCGCAGGCATTCTGATTTTCGCAGGCATTCGAAACAATTTGGTCAGCCTTCATCTGAAGGGCCAGGTTTATAAACTGACCGTCATTAACGCGGTGTGCCCATTCGATTGCTTCTGAACCGATACCCTGCGGACAAAAACCGTACCGCGGACCATAGTGGGTCAGGTCTGTGGAGGCAATGCAGACTGTTTTTTTGTCCCGAATCGAGTTTAAAAGACGCCCAACCTCTTGTCCAAACTGGACTTCAAATCCGGATAAGGGCATGAGAATCGGAACGATTTGAGCCTCCGGAAACAGATATTGAATAAAGGGAATCTGGACTTCAATGCTGTGTTCGCCCAAATGTGCAGCAGGCTTGGCGGAAGCGCCGAGCGCAACAACTTTTGCAGCCAGGTCTTCATCAATATGGGCCAGTCCCAAAGGAGTCTCCCAGGCCCCTTTGTCATAGACAGCCGGCACTCCGCTGCCGTATCGATGCGAGGCCCCAAAGAGGACAAACGTATCCACCGTACCGTTGACCTGACGGACGGCCTGAAAAACCATCGCCGCCAAATCGCCGCTGAAGACCCAGCCGGCATGCGGAACAATGCCGGCCACAATGGGGTTGGGCAATTCGACGGAAAAAGAGGTTCTTGGAAGACAATCTTCGATTTCGCTCAGACAGCCGGAGCGGCTTGCAGAGTAGAACTGTCCGGCAACAGCGGGTTTTCGAATCATGATCTTTATCCTTCGTCTGGCAGACCTTTTCTATTTTATACAAAAGCGGAACTATCCGCCAGCAGCTGTCGGACTTTTCTGATTTTCTCGCCGAGGCGTCTTTCGTCTTCGGCACGAAGGGTAATATGCCCGACTTTTCTGCCGGGGCGTGGTTTTTTGCCGTACATATGGAAATGGGCATCGGGAATTTCCAGAACAGCCCTTCTGTCCGGAAGATTGCCGATACAGTTAAGCATCGCTGTCGGGGCCGAAGACGCCGTTATGCCCAGCGGAAATCCGAGGAGGGCCCGAAGATGATTTTCAAACTGACTGGTCGGTGCCCCTTCAATGGTCCAGTGTCCCGTATTGTGGACCCGCGGGGCCATCTCATTGGCAATCAGGCGGCCCTGAACCTGGAAAAACTCGACCGCCAAAACCCCGATATAGCGGAAGTGCGTCAGAATCCGCTGCAAATACGTCTCGGCCGTTGAGGCGACGGGGTCATTCGGTCTGACAATCGATTGAATTAAGATTCCCTGCTTGTGCGTGTTTTCCACGAGGGGATAATACACGATTTGGCCTTCCGGATTTCGGGCGGCTATCATCGAGACTTCCCGCTCAAACGGAATAAACTGCTCGGCCAGGACCGGTGAAGAGACAAACCGCTCCGGCAGATTTTTCAGACCGTCTTTGTCCTGAAGCACCCATACCCCTTTGCCGTCATAACCGAGAGAGCGGGTTTTGAGCACGAACGGAAACCCGAACTGTTCCGCCGCCCGCTCCAGGTCCTGTTCCGTCTGCACAGCCAGAAAATCCGGTGTTGGAATTTTCAACTCCTGAAAAAGCCGCCGCTCCAGAAGTCTGTCCTGCTTGATTTCGAGGATATCCGGCGTTGGATGCAGAGGAATCCGCTGGGCCAAAAAACGGACGGCCTGAAGCGAAACGTTTTCAAATTCATAGGTTGCGGCCTGTACTTCTGCGGCCATTTTTTCCAGCAGCGCTGTATCACCGTAGCCGCCGATGAGCGGTTTTCCCAATGAGAACGCACAGGCGTCGGGGGCCGGGTCTAAAAACTGAAAATCAAGCCCCAAAGGCACCCCCGACAGGGCCAACATTCTGGCCAGCTGTCCGCCTCCGAGCACACCGACAATCATTTGGCCCTCCTCGGGTCCGGATTCCGAAGCACCGTTTCGGTCTGATTTCGGCGATATTCTTCGAGGGTTTGCCTGAACTGAGGATATTTCAGAGCCAGTACGGACGCCGCCAGAAGAGCCGCATTGACGGCCCCGGCCTGTCCGATTGCCAACGTACCGACAGGTATCCCGGCGGGCATCTGGACAATCGAAAGCAGCGAATCGAGCCCCTGAAGAGCCTTAGATTGGATAGGAACCCCCAAAACCGGAAGCGTCGTTTTGGAGGCCGTCATGCCCGGCAAATGCGCTGCCCCTCCCGCCCCGGCGATAATGACCTCCAACCCCCTTTCGGCCGCACTGGAGGCATATTGAAACAACTTATCCGGGGTTCGATGGGCTGAAACGACTTCCACTTCATAGGGGATCGCCAATGTGTCGAGTGTTTCGGCGGCCTTCTGCATCGTTTCCCAGTCCGACGATGACCCCATGATAATTCCGACCAGCGGTTTCATAGATTTGACTTCCTTTCCGGCAAACCCTACGTTCTTTTCAGGAAGGCCTTATTGTGCCAAAAACAGACTTTCCCGGTCAAGCAAATTCCATTCCTCGAAGCCGAGCAAACAGCCGGATTGCGGAGGTCGAATCTTCAGAATCCAGGACTTTCTCTTGCTCTTTTCCATCTCCCCTTGTAGAATATTTTCGGAAAGTTAAATCCGATGGGCTTTCCTGCAGGAGCCGCTTATGGAAAACAAGAAAAAATACTTCCAATTCCGCGCCTTCATTTCCCTCTTGACGGCAATCTGCTTTGCCATGGCGGTTATCAGCGGTGCAGCCCTGTTTTTGGCCCCTTCCGGACGCGGCGCCGGACGGGGATGGGTGTTCTGGGGGCTGAGCCGGCGTCAGTGGGCAGAACAGCATATCTGGTTTTGTCTGATTTTTACCATTGTAGGGCTTATTCATCTGATTCTGAATATCCGCCCGATTTTGAACTATTTAAAGATTGTCGGGTCAAAAACCTACCGGTTTCGGCTGGAATGGCTGGCCTCGCTGGCCGTCAGTACGCTGGTTTTTGCAGGAACGTATTATCGATGGAAGCCGTTTGCGGCGTTTTTGGAACTGCCGCGGAGGATGACGCAGCCCAGTCGAGAAGCAGCAGGAACAGATGTGGTTGCTCGCGGCGGTGGACCGGAAAATCGGCCCGGAATCGGACAGATGACGCTGGCGGACTATTGCCGTCAGGAGGGACTGGAGCCGGCCAAGGCGATTGAGATTCTCCGCAGTCGCGGGCTGACGGTCCAGTCGGACATGACGATGCGGCAGATTGCGGACCTGGCGGGGGTTCATCCGAGCCAGCTGAGGGAAATCCTGAACAGACCTTAACAAACAAAATCGGCTCTTCGCACCGATTCGTATTCTGACATCTGCCGGACCTACACCGCCGGAAAAGAGGTAACGATATACGCCGGGAAGAGAATATAGAAGTTGCTCTAATTCGTTTTCAAAAACAGTACAATACGGAGGCCGTATGAAAAATCAGTCGTTCAATCTCTCGCGTCGGGATTTCATGGTAACAGCCGGAAAATTGTCTGCCGGAGTTCTGGCCGGTTCAGCGTTGTTCCCTGCTCAGGCCTCTGTCGGCTCTTCCTCCAAACCGCGGTTTGCCCTCGTAGGAACAGGTGTTCGCGGAGTGGCTATGTACGGTCGAGATTTGGTTCGCGGATACAGCGACAGTATCGAGCTGGCCGGCATTTGCGACAGCAATCCCGGCCGGCTGGCTTATGCCGCCGAGTATATCGGGGCCGGCTGCCCGACCTTTGTGTCACTGGAGGAGATGCTCCGTCAGGTCAAGCCGGACTGGCTGATTGTGACCAGCTGGGATTATGAACACCACAACCATATCCTCACCGGCCTTCGCCACGGCTGCCACATTATCTGTGAAAAGCCGATTACCATCGACGAACAAAAAGCTCAGATGATTCTGGATGCGGAAAAGCAGTACGGCAAAAAGATTTTTGTGACCCTTAATTACCGCTATGCCCCGCATCGAGCTAAACTCAAAGAACTGCTGATGGAAAAAGTCATCGGCGAGATTACCACGGTGGATTTTCACTGGAACATCAACTTCCCGCACCTTCGCCGCTATATGCAGCGATGGCACGGCGAGGCGGACAAAGGAGGAACCCTTTGGGTTCACAAGGCAACTCATCATTTCGACCTGCTGAACTGGTGGCTGGATTCCGACCCGGTAGAGGTCTTCGCGTATGCGGACCTGGAACGGTTCGGGTCGAAAGGACCGTTTCGCGGAAAGAACTGCCGGAACTGCGACTATACGGACCGCTGTGAGCACTACTGGGACATCCTCAAAGACCCGCACCTGAAGCGTATGTATGCCGACAATGAACATTATGACGGGTATATCCGCGACAACTGCGTCTTCCGCAAGGAAATCAACATTTATGATAAGCACGCAGCTGTTATTAAATATGCCAACAACGTTTACGTGAATTTTTCTCTGACAGGCGATACGGATTACGAAGGCTTCTGGCTGGCATTCAACGGGACACAGGGCCGGATAGAAGGACGGGAAGGCGGCTGGCCGGCAGACAAACAATATCATGAATGGATTATCACCCCTCGCGGCAAGGCGCCGCAGGTGGTTCGAGTGCCCTTCGAAGAAGGCGGTCACTGGGGCGGCGACCGTCGGCTGATGGACCAGCTGTTCCGGAATTTCGGAGGTCCGGATCCGCTGCATCAGCTGGCGGGCACCCGAGACGGGATTCTTTCTATGCTGGTTGGAGTCGCTGCGCGCAAAAGCTGTGTCTCCGGTCGGCCTGTCCGAATTGAGGGACTGACAGACATTAAACCGCAGGCGGTGCGTCCGCGGGCATAACAGACCGGCTGCCGAGTACACAGGGAGAAATCCGCTTTTATGAAACGCAAAGTGTGCAGACAGAGAGCGGATTTGGTTTTATTTCTTTTCTACGGCAGAAGTTTCTCCAGTGAACTTCTCCGGCGAAGGCGGTCACAAAGGCGGGCGAAAACAGAGGAATAAATCTGGCAGACCCGGGATTCGGAGATATCGAGGGCTACACCGATTTCTTTCATCGTCAATCCTTCCAGATAATACATACTCAAAATCGAACCTTCCAGCCGGGAAAAACCGTTTTTGAGGTATTCGCGGAGGTCGCGAATCTGTGCCTGCAGGACCGGATCGGGACTTTTTGTGTCGGTGATGCCGCTTAATTCGGAAAAGTCTGACTGTCCGTCGGAACCGGCAAATTCTCGACTGAGAGAAATGAGATGAGCCGTATTGACTTCCTTTAAATAGTCATAAAACTCGCTCAGATTCATCTTTAACTCTGCGGCCAACTCTTCATCCGTCGGCGGTCTGCCTAATATAGCCTCTAATTTTTGCAGCGCGGTGTGATAACGTCGGGCCTTTCGGCGAGTCAGACGCCCAAAGAAGTCACTTTTACGGATCATATCAAGCATCGCCCCTTGAATGCGAAAGGTGCAGTATGTTTCGAACTTGGCATTGCGGGCAGGGTCAAACCTCTCGATGGCGTGAATCAGTCCAACAGCACCGGCACTGAGCAAATCATCCATCTGGACAGAGCGAGGTAGACGGGCTGCCAGCCGCTCGGCTGCATAACGAATTTCGGGCAGATAATGCATAAAGATTTGATTTCGGGTGTGGATGTCACGTGTCTGAAAATACTGCTGCCAGAGCTGGCTGAGTTTATCCCCGCCGGATTCCATTTGTTACCTCCGTGCAACAAAAGGCCGTCTTCAATCGGTTCAAATGAGCATTCTCCGAAAATGGACTTTATCGAACGCGGGGGAAAAAATCTTCAGAATTTTTTCGCGTTTTGCAATTTTTTTCACGCATCAAACAAAACAATGCCAAAGACCGGCTTCCCGCACTTCTCCTTCGCTCAAAGCATCCGAATACAAGACGAGGAAGGACAAAAGAAAACGCAAGAGGGCTAAGGGAGGCGGGGGAAGGACTAATGGATTCCCGCCTGCGCGGGAAAGACAAGGAGAAGCGGGAACGACAAAGAAAGGCGGGGAGGACAAGAAAAGGCGGAAAGGATAACGGGTTTCGTCAGACAACCTCGGATGGTTCTCAGAGACGAGCGGATTGTTCAGCGAAGGCCGAGCATTTCGAGCACGATGGCGGCGGTTTGGGCGGATGCCTTGCGTGCGGCAAAGGGACGCATCAGTTCCACAAGAGCAGTGCTGGTCTGAATGAGAAGCAGTTTGTTATCGAGCATCGCGCAGGTGCGTGCGGCCATCGCGGAAATGCGGGGCAGATACGGCATATACTCCGGAACCAGTTCTTTGCGGGCCAGGATATTGACCAGCGACAGAAAGCGTGTTCGGACCAGCCAGCGGCCCAGCAGATGCCACAGGAGCGGATTGGATTGATACATCACAATCATCGGACAGCCGGCGGCGGTAACCTGAAGTGTGGCGGAACCGGAGGCCACGAGGGCTAAATCCGCGCGGCGGGCCAGCGAAAAAACCTCACCGAGCTGATACTGAATGGACAGATTCGGGAGCTGATGGGCCTTCAGCCAGGCGAGTTTGTCTTCATCGGAAGCGGCAGCAAACAATTGCAGATTCGGATGATGCACCGCAGCCAAAGCGGCAATTTTCTGCATCGGCAGCCAGAGGGACTGGATTTCGGCGTTTCGAGAGCCGGGCAGCAGAGCGATTTTGGGGGCGGTCGGGTCATAATCCGCATAGGATTTATAGCACTGGTCGGGATTGAACAGGAGGTCATCCAAAAGCGGATTGCCGACAAAGTCAGCCGGGACCCCCCTGCGGCTGAACCACTCCTTTTCAAAAGGCAGGATGCAGGCCAGCCGGTCGCAGCAGCGGCGGAGTTTGCGGATTCGCCACGGGGCCCAGGCCCACAGCTGCGGGGCCACATAAAACAGAACCGGAATGCCGAGACGTTTGGCGGCCTTGGCCAGATGGAAATGAAAGGCCGGCGAATCGCAGACCACAAGCAAATCAATCGGATTGTGTTTTAGATAATCTACAGCGGTTTTCAGGAGATTGCGGTAATACCCGAGCTGCCCCAAGACATTGTAGAGCATGGCCGCCCGGCCGACGGGATTTTCGAGAACACGGCAGCCGGCGGCGGCCGTCTTCGGCCCGCCCAGACCGACCCACTGCACGGCGGGCTTTTCAGGCAAGGGGATATGTCGGCTGTCGGCGCCGGGCCAGTCGGAGGAGGGGCCTGCCGTCAGTTCGGAGACAGCCCGAATTAGATGGGCGCAATGGGCATCGGCACTGGGCTCCAGTGCACTGATAAACACCTGTTTGGGCTGCGGGGCTCCCATGGAATTCCTTCCCTGTCCATTCCTAAAGGCACATACTATACCCGCAAGAAAACCGTTGGAAAAGAGGGTGGCTTACAAAGTTGTTTTCCTATGGAAACCATTGAATCAGGAGAAATACGGATAAAAATCTGTATTATCCCTGATTTTTAAAATTTTTGAACTTTTTTCTTGACAAGTTCAGACGGGGGG